>DSBE01000245.1 GCA_011053085.1 Chloroflexota bacterium | reverse complement strand
GTGAGGGGCAGTCGCTATGCCACCCAGCTGAAACCTTTTCTGGATAGCTTCCCCCGGGAGAATTTTCAGTTCATCTTATACGATGAATTGAAAGACGATCCGCAAACTACTCTTCAGGTTGTGTTGCAATTTCTGGAGCTGGAAAATACGCAGCGCCGGTTTGAACAGGTGCAAAGCAACCCGGCGGCTATGCCGCGCAGCATGAACTTGCAGCGCTGGCTGCGCAGGCAATCCACCTGGCGCGAATGGCTGAAACCGCTCATTCCCATCAAGATTCGGTATCGGATGAAGGAAAAACTGCTGCAGATGAACCTGCGTGAGAGCAGTTACCCGCCGATCAACCCAAAGACAGCCACTGCACTCCGCGAACAACTGGCGAGCGAGGTGAGGCAGTTGCAAGACATCATCCAACGAGACCTGACAAGGTGGCTGCCGTGATGAAACCAAGGGTTGCCCTGTTGATCCCTTCGCTGCGCGGCGGGGGAGTGTTTCGGGTGATGACCAACCTGGCGTTGGGGTTGCAGGAACACGGCTGCCGGGTCAGTTTGATCGTCGGTACTGTAGAGGGGTGTGTTGATGACAGCCTGCTGGCGCGGTTGACTATTGTTGACCTGGGGGTGGAGAAGATGGCGGCGGGCATGCCGAAACTTACCCGCTGGCTGCACGCCAACCAGCCCGATTTTCTCATTTCGGCGCAGATGCACGTCAATTTGACCGCGATTGCTGCTTGCGCCCTTGCTGGAACAGCAACCCGCCTGATCGTTACTGAACACAATGATGTCGATTCCGTGTATCGCCACGCCCCCACGCTGAAGCAGCGTGTGGTTCCCTGGCTGGCAAAGGTGCTGTATCCGCGTGCCGACCGCATCATTGCGGTGTCACAGGGCGTGGCGGACAGCCTGGCAGCCTGGTTGAAAAGACCCGTCGAAAGCATCGCCGTGATCTACAATCCGCTGGTTGATACGGCGCTGCTCGATCACGCGCAAGAACTGCCGAACCATGTCTGGTTTCAGGATGGTGGGCTGCCGGTGATTCTGGGGGTGGGGCGGCTGGAGGAGCAGAAAGATTTTGCCACCCTGCTCAGGGCTTTTGCGCTGCTTATTGAACAAGTGCCTGCACGCTTGATGATCCTGGGGGAGGGCAGCCAACGTAAGATGTTGGAAACGCTGGCGCAAGACCTGGGGGTGTCCGAACGTGTGGCGATGCCCGGCTATGTCAGCAATCCTTATGCCTGTATGCAGCGCGCGGCGCTGTTCGTGCTATCCTCCGCCTGGGAAGGCTTCCCCAGTGTGCTGGTGGAAGCCATGGCGTGCGGCTGCCGGATGGTTTCAACCGACTGCCCCAGCGGTCCGCGTGAAATTCTGGAAAATGGGCGTTGGGGGGCGCTGACGCCGGTGGGTGATGCTGGCGCTATGGCATCCGCCATGCTGGCTGCGTTGCAAACCCCGCCACCTGATGCGGTGGTGCAGGCAGCGCAGCGTTTTTCGGTGGATGCCGCCGTAGCACAGTATCTGCAGGTGATGGAGGCGATGCAGAACACATGAAGATTCTGCACCTGATAACGGGATTGAATTATGGCGGGGCGGAATCCATGCTGCTGGGGGTGGTGCAACATCTGCAAAAGCAAGGCATCCAGCAGGATGTCATCTCGCTTAGCACTAACGGAGCAATCGGAGAACGCCTGCAAAATTTGGGTATCAAGGTTTCTGCCCTACACCTGCCGCGTGGACGCATGACAGTCAAAGGCTGGCGGACATTACGGCGCTTGGTTAAAGAATCACAGCCAGACCTGATGCAGACATGGCTGTATCACGCTGATTTTGCCGGGGCGCTGTTGCGCCTGAGCGGTATACGCTGCCCGCTGGTGTGGGGCGTGCATCATAGCGCTGACAACTGGCGGGAAATGAAAGCCACCACGCGGTTGGTGCTGTGTGCCAATCGTTTGCTTGCCAGATGGCTGCCGGATGCGATTGTGTGTTGTTCAGAGAGCGCGTCTCAATCCCATGCAGCGCTGGGCTATCCCGCAAAGAAAATGGTGATTATACCCAACGGCATTGATACACAGCGCTTTCAGCCGCATGATCAGGGCGGTGAACGCCTGCGCAATCGGCTGGGTGTACCAGCAGGCAGCCTTATGGTAGGGCATTGCGGGCGCTGGATTCCATTGAAAGGGCATCGGATTTATGTCGAAATGGCCGCCAGGCTGCGGGCAGGTTTTGCGGACATGCATTTTGTGATGTGCGGTGAAGGCATTGATGTTGATAACGACCCTTTGATGGCATGGATTGAGGAAAACGGGTTGAGTGGGAACGTGCATCTGATGGGCGGGCAGGCAGCCATGGAGGAGATCTATCAAGGACTGGACCTGTTCGTATCATCTTCTTTGAGCGAAGCCATGCCGCTGACAGTGATGGAAGCCATGGCCTGCGGTGTGCCCTGTGTGGTGACCGATGTTGGCGACCAGGGGACGCTGGTGGCGGAATGGGGCGTGGTGGTGATGCCCGGTTCGGCAGATGCGTTGATTCATGGCTGCGAGCAGGTTCTTGGCCTAACTTGTGAGGAACAAGAACGGCTGGGGCAAGGCGCCCGTCAGCGCATCGTTAACGACTACTCACTGGATGCCGCCGCCCAAAAATACCTGACTGTGTATCAAAGACTCCTGGCAGAATGAACGGGAAAAGTTTTCCCATTGGTCAGGCTTGTTGAATCAGTTACAATAGCCTTGACTGGATGAATTGCCAGTAAGAATGAGACCGATAGGTTCATGAAAATTCTGTTTTTCGCCAACACCAGTTGGAATTTGTACAACTTCCGCCTGCCCTTGATGAAAGCGCTGGGCGATCTTGGGCATACCCTGGTGGCAGTGGCGCCCAAAGACCGTTTTACAGATCACATCCAGGCGCAAGGTTTCCACTGGCGCAATCTCCTGCTGCAGCAGCATGGATTGAACCCTTTGGTGGATGTGTGGACACTATGGCAGATTTGGCGGATCTATCGAGCAGAAAAACCGGATATCGTCAGCCATTTCACGGTTAAATGCGTGCTCTATGGTTCAATTGCCGCCCATGTATGTGGTGTGAAACACATTGTCAATACTATCACCGGGCTTGGGTTGCTCTTTACCCATCCTCATCTCCATTACCGTATGCTGCGGGGTGTGGTGATGCTGGCCTACAAGCGTGTGCTGCGCAACACAACCGTCATCTTTCAAAATGTGGAGGACCGTGAGCTGTTCATTAGCAGGGGTATTGTCAAGGCAGCGCAGACTCATCTGGTGCGCGGCTCCGGTGTCGAAATGCCGGAAACAACCGCGCCGCCTGCTGAAAATGCAAAGGTGCGGGTAATCCTGCCGGGCAGGCTGGTGTGGACCAAGGGTGTGCGGGTGTTTGCCGAAGCAGCGCGGTTGCTTAAAGCGAAGCAAGTGCCGGTGGAAATGGTGCTGGTCGGCCAGATCCCGCATAACGACCGTACAGCCATTGCAGAAGCACAGGTGAAACAGTGGGAGCAAGATGGTGTGCTGGCATGGTGGGGCTGGCGCGATGATATGGACCAGGTGTATGCACAGGCTGATATTGTCTGTATGCCTTCGCTGTATGGAGAAGGAGTGCCGCGTACGTTAATTGAAGCAGCTGCCCATGGCCGTGCGGTGATCGCTGCAGATAACCGCGGCTGCCGCGATATTGTACGTGATGGGGTGAATGGCTGCCTGGTGCCGCAGGATGACGCTGAAGCACTGGCAAACGCCATCCGCCAGCTGGCAGCCGATCCTTCTTTGCGGCGCCAGATGGGGGCAGCCGGGCGTGAGATGGTGCGTAGAAGTTTTTCAGCAGACAACATCATTGCACAAAGCATGGCGGTGTATCTGGCGCCGTTTGGGGGACAGGAAGGTATCGAGCCTGCGCCGGGCGATCAAAATCTGCGGTAGGGTGCGGTGATTGTCATTTGATGGCGGTAGATGTTTGGCCTGTATGTTCAGGGCTCCAGGGTGCCAGACGGGCAAACAGAACTCGCAACCCGCTGTTGATGACAATGCCCAGCAATGCTACCACGATCAGGGTGGCGAATAATTCTTCCACGCGCAGGGTCTGCCAGGAGAACCAGATCATGACGCCCAGTCCTTGTTTGGCGGAGAGTAGTTCCACGGCGATGGTCAGCAGCAGGGCGGTGGTAAGGCCAAGGCGCACACCGCTGAGAATGGAGGGCAGGCTGCCGGGCAGCAGGATGCGGGAAAAAGTTTTCCAGCGGCTGGCGCCATAATTTTTGGCGACTTCGAAATAGACCTGATCCAACTGCGCCACGCCGGTCATACTGGTGACCAGGGCGGGGAAAAAAGCGGAAATGGCGATCACGATCACAATAGAAATTTCGCCGATGCCGAAGATGATCAGGATCAGCGGGAAAATGGAGATTTTGGGGATAGGGTGGGTGGCGGCAATCAGGGGGTCAAACAAAGCACGCAGGCGGCGTGACCAGCCCATCAGCACACCCAACAAGATGCCGGGGGTGATACCCAGCAACGACCCCAACACAAGGCGGTTGAGGGTAGCGCGGGCGCTGTCAATGACCCTGCCGTTGGCGATCAGGCGGTAGAGGGTTTGCAGAATGGTGGAAGGAGGCGGGAAGAACATACGCGAGATCAGTCCCAACCGTGAACCGGCTTCCCACAGCAGCAGGAAACCAACCACCAGGATCAGGGTGCCATAAGAGAAATGGTTGGCACTGCCATTGGCTTTGTTCTTTTTTCTGGCCATCAGCGCGTGATCCCTTCGCGCACTTCGCTTTCAATGATCTGCCAGACCTGCTGGTAGATGGCGTCAAATTGCGGGTGCTGGCGGAAGCTCAGCGTGCGCGGGCGGGGCAGGTCGATGAGTATGTCTGCTTGAATGGTACCCGGACGGCCGCTCATCACCAATATGCGGTCACCCAGCAGAATGGCTTCTTCGATGTCATGGGTGATGTAGATGACGGTTTTGGGGTTATCGCGCCAGGTGGTGAGCAATTCCTGCTGCATGAGAATGCGGGTTTGTGCGTCAAGGGCGCCGAACGGTTCATCCATCAGGAGCACATGCGGGTCGGTGAGAAAGGCGCGCAAGATGGCAACACGCTGGCGCATCCCGCCGGAGAGTTCGTAGGGGAAGGCGGAGAGAAATCCGCCCAACCCAACGCGGCTGAGGAAGTCAGCTGCCAGCGAAGTGCGTTCTTTTTTGGGCACACCGCGGGTTTCGAGGCCGAAAGCGACATTGTCGACCACCGTCATCCAGGGGAACAGTCCCTGCTGCTGAAACACCATGGCGGTTGCCGGTCGTTGACAGTCGTCATTGCCGGAAAATACAATTTCGCCGCGCGAGGGCGGCAGCAGGCCGGCGATGATGCGCAGAAGGGTGGTCTTGCCGCAACCACTGGGCCCGACGATGCACACAAATTCGTTCTGCTCAACGGTGAAGGACACGTTGGCGAGTGCTTCCGTGGTGCGTGGATTGGAAAATACGAGCGAGAGGTCGTTGCACGCAAAAATCATGATGGTCTGGTTGTCTCCTGCGGCTGAATTATAACATGGGGTTAATCAGCTGGTAGTTGAGAGATGTGTATTTTGGTGAAGGTAGGTAAACCTTTGTTGGTCAATCATGGGATTTTGGGCGTTTGATCGGCATGTCTGGTGCTTGACAATCATATGGCGGATGAAGTACGATGGTTTTTCTGATGAAGAATTTATCGAGCAAAACCACCATTTGGCTTCTCATTTCTGTTCTGTTTGGCATGGTTATAATCGCCAGTGGACTGATTATGTTTGTGTTGCGGCTACAGGTTGAGGTTGCCTGCACGAACAGCGACGACTGTCGCCAGATGGGGGTGATGGGGGGCGTGGTTTTCTCTTTCTCTAAACCTTATGATGCCAAACAGTTTACGGCGTTGGTTAGCGTGGAAGGGGCGGATACGGGGGACTGGGTAATTGAAGATCAGCAGAATGTGCGCTGGCTGGCTTCAACGCCGCTGGTGCCCGGATCGACGGTGACCTTCTTGCTGGAAAAAGGTCAACTTGGATCGTCGGGTGAACGGCTGCGCCGGACGCAGAGGTGGGACATCGAGGTGCGTGCGCCAGAGATCGCCGTATTGGGGGAAAGCAGAGCGGGATACGAGGTGTTTGTGTTGGATGAAGACGGTGTGTCCGTGTCATTGACGCAGACTGGCGGTAAGATTCAAGCGTTCGAACCATCACCAGACGGGGAACAACTGGCGCTGGCGGTGGAAAATGACTTCGGCGGGGTTGACCTGTGGCTGGCAACACGCAATGGCTCTGACCTGCGCGTGGAGGTGGCATGCGGCGAGGAGCGTTGCCATTCCCCGGCCTGGTCGCCGGATGGCATGGTTTTGGTATATGTGCGTTCCAGCAATGCTTCCGCTGATGGAGGCGGAAATGTGTGGATGAAAGGGCTGCACAGGGGAACTGAACAGTTGGCAACGGAGGTGCAGGCAGACAATGCCACCCAGCCGCGCTGGTCGCCGGATGGACAATGGATCAGTTATGTGGTGAAAGATGATATCTTCCTGGTCGAAATACCGACACTTGAAACCGCCCAGCTGACTTCCTCGGATGGCTCTGAGGGTTGTTGGACGGCAGATGGCTCCTCATATCTATATACGGCGACACTGGCAGATGAACTGAGTATCCGCAATGGTGTTTTGCGCTGGAACGTGGAGGATGGGTCACTCTCCTGTTTGTGCGAAGCGGTTTCTATCGAGGATTTCGGCAATTTGGACCGGCCGGTCTGCCACCCGCGCGAAAATCTGGCTGTGATTCGGGTCCAGCCCAATCTGCGCATCAGCGGCTACCAGTTGACCCTGGTGGATTTGACCGAGTTGAACGATCAGTTGATTGTCAGCGATTTTACCAGGATATTCAGTCAATTGACCTGGTCGCCATCCGGTGAGCAATTGTTGTATCAGGCGTTTCAGCCGGGCAGCGGTGATAGCGAACCGGAGATCTGGTTGTGGCAACGCGATAGTGATGAATTGCAGCAGGTCGCCAGCGGTTTCTTCAGCCCGCGCTGGCTGCCTTGATGCTTAAGGGCGTGGCGGCTTGACGGGTTCTTTGCGCAGGCTGTCGAACAGGTGCAGGATCGTCAGCCAGGGATGGGCAAACAGCATACGCGGACCAGCAAAGCGCATCACCCGCCTGATCTCTTCGCGGCGGTCATGCGTATAGCAATGCACCGGGCAGCGTGCGCAGGTGGTTTTGCCCTCTTGAAAAGGGCATTTCTCTAATCGCTGCAACGCGTACGCTTGCAATGACTGGCAATCCGGGCATAAGTCTGACGAGGTGGAATGCTGATGGCGGCAGTACAGGCGGATCATGGCGGAGACCGTGTGCGTTTCGCGGTTCAAGCGGGTGTTGTTTCTCATGGGGTGATTGTACTTCAGGAAATCGATCCGTTTCAACACTGGCGGTGTTTTTTTATTTTCACAGACCGGCACAAGAACTTGGTTTCCAGTTAGAATTAGGCCATACCCAAGGAGTGACGTATGGCTGGCATTCTCGATCCATTGATACGGCTGCATCCCCATGATAACGTGGCGGTGGCGCTGCAGGAACTGTTTCCAGGCGGTAGAATTGTTATCGCTGACATAACCATTGACGTACGCGAGCGGATTCCTGTCGGGCATAAGGTGGCTTTGACGGTTATTGAGGCTGGTGCAGCGGTCATCCGCTACGGGTTTCCCATCGGGAGCGCGCTGGAAGATATCCAACCCGGGGGGTGGGTGCATTCTCACAACCTCGGCATCCAGGATTTTTCCCGTGACTTTGCTGTGACGCAGGTGTCAACGCAGGACGTGCAAGCCATAACACAAATGCCGGATCACTTTTGGGGCTATGAACGCCCTGACGGCCGGGTCGGCACCCGCAATTACATCGCCGTGGTCTCGGCGGTGAACTGTGTCAATCCCTTGGTGCGGGCCGTGCAGCAGCAGTTCACCCCGCAGATGCTTGCCGCCTACCCGCGGGTGGATGGCGTGCTGGCGATTACCATCGATTCGGGCTGTTCGCTGCCGTTGGAGGGGCTTGAC
>DSBE01000072.1 GCA_011053085.1 Chloroflexota bacterium | reverse complement strand
TTCCTCGATCTCTGGAATGGATTGTTCGATTAACAATGCCGGCACACCATTCTTGCCGAATGCGTCTTCTAAGATTTTGTACCGGTCAACCTTTTTGGCGATTTGCGATCGCTCTTCCTGTAATGTAGCCTGAGATTTTCGTCTGTCTTCGAGTGCATGCAGCCGCTGTTCAACCCCACCAACTGCCTGGCGTGTCTGGTTCATTTCACCACGCAGATCGGACAAACGCTTGTGTTCACTCGCATAATCTCCTGCGCCAACCAAGTACTCATTCAGGAGTTCCTGCGATTGCTCATACAGTTCTGTAGCTTCTGCCAGCGCTTTCTGCTCAGAAATCACTGCCTGTTCCTGCATCAACAGCACCTGTGCCAATTCCCCCAACACACCTTGGGCTTCTTTCATCTCCTGATACGCCTGCCCATATCGGCGGCCTTCTTGCACCTGTTTCCGCAAGGTTTCATGTTCAGCAGGATCATAACCAAGTTCTTTCAACGCCGCATCAATCACTGCCAAAGCTGCCCGTTCCTCATGGCAGAAATCCGCGTTTTCTATCATGTGTTGAACTTCCTGCAAACGCATCCTGCCGCCTGCCTGCCATGCGTCCAATTCCTGCTGCATGCGTTCAATGTTCCCTGTCAGAGATGTGATCTTCTTCCCCAGGGTACCCACCAATACTCTTTGTTCTATATCCTTTAACCTCTTGATCTCCCCGTCCAGTTGCTCCAACTCCTGTTTGAGGGCTGTCAATTGCGCCTTTTTTTCATCATGGTCTGCTTTCAACTGACGCGCTTGTTCCTGATACTGTGTGAGCAACGCTTCGCGATGTTCCGCTGTAAGCGGCTGTCCGCAGGTCGGGCAGATGGTGGCAGTCAACCCGCGCAGTTTCTTCTCGCGGTCCTGCAGCCGGTCAAGTTCTAATTGAATCGTCAGGTACTCGTGCTGCAGTTCATTCTTTTGAATATCAAGCGTGTCGTATCTGTCCTCAAGAGGCACATACTGCTGCGTTTTTTCAAATGTCGCCTGGTATTCCTGGTTGGCTTTTTCCAGTTCTTTCACCTGTTGGGCACAGTTGTCCGCAATTGTTTGCATTTCTTGCGCACGCACCTGTAAATGATGCACTTCCGCTTCCAATCTGGTTTGGGTTTGTGTAAGGGTCTGGTAAGGAAACTCGCGTTGTATGCGTGCTTCGTTAAACCGTTTGGCGGTTACATCCATCTGGTCCAGCCTTGATTGCTGCTGCTGCCAGTTCTTATAATCTGCCGTGATCGTGGCTGCGTTTTCCAATAAATTTTGATAACGGCCCTGCTTATCAGCCGTTTTCTGGTAGACAGCTTCTGCATCCTTCAGGCGGGCCTGGATACTGTAAACATTGCGCTCCAGCAAAGCAGCTTGCTTTTTCTGGTTGGCAATGCGCTCCTGTTGTTTACTGATCTCATCCACCAGCTTTTCCTGGGTGGCAACCAGCATTTCCACCTGGGCTAATTTTGCCTTTTTCTCGACCAAATCATGTTTGATCTGGTCTTCTTTGCTAAGATCATCTGCAATCCATTGCAGGCGCCCGTCTAAAATTCCCAGCTCGGATTCCAATTCGCGACGCACATCGGCGGTTTTTTTCTGGTATTCATCCCACACATCCAATTCAAGGATCTTTGCCAGGGTTTGTTTGCGTTCTGAAGGCCGCTGCTGCGCAAACAGATCCGCTTTGCCCTGCAGGAAAAAAGAGGCATTGATGAATGTATCGTAATCCACACGCAGAATGCGCTCCAACTTATTCTGCGTGGCCGTGTTGGTTTCTTCAGAAAAATTGACCCACTTTTCTGCATCTGCGTCCCATACATTCAATTGCACCTGTTTGGTGGCACCTTTTTTCTTTGATCGTTCAATGCGATAACGGTCTCGCTCATACTCATATTCCAGCGTGACCTGAGCTTCTTCTTTGCCAAGTGTGATCAAATCATCATCAGCACTGCGTGCTTTGCCGAACAAAGCCCACGTGATCGCATCCAGCAAGGAAGATTTACCCGCACCGTTCTGTCCGCTGATACAGGCTACCTCAATGCCGCTGAAATCCAGGGTGGTCTCTTCACGATAAGACAGAAACCCGCAAAGCGTTAGCTTGAGAGGAATCATTTTGCCTGTTCCTCTTCGTTACCGGATGACGACCTGGCTTCACTTTCTACATTTTGTTCACGCTCTGGTCCCTCTTGGGGGGATTGGCTGTCAGATTGATAGATCAAGACGCGATCAACACGCCGGCCATCCATATCCACCACCTCAAATCGAGCCCCATCTACCTCAAGCACCGCGCCTGTTTGCGGGATATCTCCCATCTGTGCCATGACATATCCGCCCAATGTTTGGAAACCGAATTCTTTTTCCCCGCTAAAATCATCCACTGACAACAAATTCTTCAGTTCATCGATCGGCATGAGGCCATCCACCAGCCAGGAGCCATCAGAACGCACAATGGCTGACAGGTCTTCGCCATCAGCATTGGAAATATCGCCAATCACAGCTTCAATCATATCGTACAGAGTAACAATACCCAGTAAGCCGCCGTATTCATCGATGACCATCGCCATTTTGCTGCTTGATTTCTTAATCGCATTGAGTGCATCCAACGCCGGCATGCTTTCCGGCAAGAAGATTGTCGGCTGAATAAAATCACGCAGTTGGAAATCCCTTTTCTGCAGTCGCCTAACCAGCAAGTCTCTTGTGCTGACCACCCCCACCACATGATCCAGATCGCCATCCACTACCGGTAACTTATTGTAATGGGTAGTGAAGATGACCTGATCCCAAATCTCCAACGGATCCTGTAAATCCAGCCAATCCAATTCTGTACGCGGCGTCACAACCATATCGAGACGGCGGTCGCCCAGACGAAACACCCCCTCAACCATCTCATGTTCTGATTGCTCAAAAACGCCCAGTTCTTTGCCTGCCAACAGCATCGCCCGTACCTCATCCTCTGATATTTCAGGGGAATCCGATTCATTGATGCCCAATATCTTCAGCCCAACATTGGTCGACCAGCTAAGAAATTTGACCAACGGCGCTGATATTTTTGACAGGAAGGTCATGGGGCCAGAAACCAATTGAGCGAGTTTCTCAGGGTTGTTCATGGCAATGCGTTTCGGCACCAATTCGCCTAAAATCAAAGAGAAATAAGTGATGATCACAACCACCACTATCAGGCTCAGTTGTTGGGCCAACGATGGATTGATACCCCATTTAATGAATAACAAACCCAGGCTATTTGAAAGGGTGGCGCTGCCCAGCGCACCGCTGAGGATGCCGATGGTCGTTATGCCTATCTGCACCGTTGCCAGGAAATTATTGGGGGTTTCTTGCAATGCCAGCACTTTTTTTGCACTGTTGTCACCATCGTCTGCCTGTTGTTTTAACCTGTTTTTTCTGGCTGCTACCAGCGCGATTTCTGATAGCGCAAACACGCCATTGAACAAAATCAACAACAGAATAATGATCACTTGAAAAAAGACCCTAAGTCCCATCATTCACCTCTGTCGGCTCATTGGCAACAATGGACTGTGCCATTGCCAGCAGAATTTGTGTTTCTTCGGGATCCATCTGTTTGCTTTTTAGATAAATCTCCAGCAACTCAATCGGCGACATAGATGCCATCTGGTTGTCAGGGCTCAGCCGCACTCTTGCCTCCAGCCGCGGCCGTTTGACCAGCCGAAAATCAAAACAATCCTGGGTGGCAAGGTCAATGGCAGATTGGTCAATTTGTGTTTCGCAGCCTTCTGGGTATTCAATGATCAACCGCATCACGGCTTCGCGCATCTCGTCTTCTGAAGGCAGATGGCTGATGATCACCTGAGTCGGATTCAACGTAGATTCGTCAATGGAAACTGTGCGGTCGATGAATCTGCGCCCAGGTAGTTGAACCCATTCCACGCTGGTATTCCCCCTGTCAACCTCAGCAATGATGCAATACTTGACGTCTTCGATCTCTCCAAAGTCAATCTTTTCGATGGAGCCGGGGTAAATGACCGGCGGATGGGCACCGTCGTTCAACGATTGCGGCTTGTGAATGTGTCCCAATGCCACATAATCAAGACGTGGGTCACACACCAGGCTGCGAGCGATCACAAAGTCCCCGCCCAGCATCACCGATCGTTCTCGTCCATACTTTGCCCCCATCACAGAACCATGGGCTGTGAGGATGAGTGGCAGATCCGGGTCTGCATTTTTCATATAGACTTCAATCAAATCACTCAACGCCTTTTCAAAATTAACCTGGGCTTCTTCTTGCTGCAAATCCACCCGGTTTAACGCCGCGGTCAGCATTTGCGACCTGGCGATCCAGGGCAATCCGATCACTTGCGCGCCAAAACCGCCAAGGTCCTCGTTTGACAGGAAACAGGGCTCATCGATCACCCGAATATTGGAAATTCCAAGCGTGTCAAATTCCTGCAAAGTGCTGGCACGGCCCAATGCCGGTGAGTTATCATGGTTGCCAACCAGCAGGAGCGCAGGGATATGCGCAGCAGAAAGCCTCATTATACGCTTGCCCCACTCACGCTGGAAGGTTGGCGCTGGTGTGCGATCCTTGTAAGCATCGCCTGCAAAGATCACAAGGTCAACCTTTCGTTCGATAGCCGTGTCAATAATAAAATCCAGCGCTGCCAGATAATCTTCCACACGATAAGGCAGCCCGCTTTGCGGGTTACGCCTGCCATAGTTCGACATATCGATATGGGCGTCAGCAAAGTGCAGCAATTTTATGGTCATGGTTGAATCAATACGCCCCGTTAACCGTTATTGTTGACATTTTTTGCCAGATAATGGCGCTGGAAATATTGTGAAAGCCCGTACGCCAGCCTCTTCTGATAGAGATCGTTCTCAGGAAATCCGTTCATCAGTTTGTTCGCCATCGCTTCAATCTCATTCAGCGAAGTTTTCCGCCTTAGTTGCCGCTTGAGAAATGAATCTACCTTTTCCAAAAAACGCATCTGGTTATCGACGTCTTTCTTGGTGATAATCCCTGAACGCCCGCTGACCAGTACGTAATTATTGTATGCAGGCGATGATAATAATGACAATGTTTCCAGCCAATCATCAATATCGGCATCATGCAGGAAGGGAGGCATATCAGCCACAACTGCATCAGCGATGAACGCAACCCCGCTGCCTGTCGCCAGCGCCCAGGTGGCCCCTACCGCCGGGCCGGGATGGTACTCAAGCACAACCGGATGTTCGCCCCAATTCAGGGCTATCGATTCGGTGAAAGTAATCTCTGGTGCCAGCCAGCGAAAACTGCTCAAGCCAGCCAGTTGTTCCCATTCTGCACCTGTTTCCAAAATTTGCGCCCTGACCGAAACCGGCCGCGATTGATATACCTCGATTAACGAGTAGTGGCCAATCAGCCGGCATTCCATATTGCGCAGCCCCAGGCTGCGGTCGTGATGGGCATCCATCGATACCAGCATACGGTTGCCCACCGAGCTGAAATTCATCAAGGAGGAACGCCAGGAACGGGAGTCTTCCGGGTAGATGGGTGCATCCACCATTAATAAACCCTGATCCATGGTAATGGCTCCCAGGATCACACCAGAATAACTGGTCTCTAGATATACACCGTCTGCAATTTCTTGCATATTCTCTGCTCCATAAAAAATTAATAGCGAAGCCGTCACAAATGACGATTGGCCTTCGTTGAAAACACATCAATTGTACCGTAGATTGGATGCTCAGATGGCAACCTGAAAGGATTCATGCGCTTCAGTAGGCAAGGTGAAGTGGAACTTCGCCCCTGACTCATTGTCACTCTTCACCCAAATGCGTCCGCCGTGCGCGTTGACCGCCATTTTACAAAAAGCCAGGCCCAATCCAATCCCTTTGGGACCTTTTCGATAATTCACGCGGGTGAATTTCTCAAAAATCATATCAAGTTTATCCGGCGGGATGCCCGGCCCATTGTCTTCGACCGTGAACAAAATCGACTTCTCGCCATCTTTTTCAATCCTGAATGACACCTTACCACCCACCGGGCTGTATTTTGAGGCGTTTTCCAATAAATTGATCATCACGCGGCGAATCATATCTTCATCTACCCACAGTTCAGAAACAGGATCAACCATTTCCAATGAAAAATCCTGGTTGCGTGATTCCATGATCGGTTGAACATCGGATATTGCGGTTTCTATCAATGTATTAATATCCACGGCTTGAGCATCCATAATCTCTTGCCTCATCTCCAGCCGGTCAATATCCAACAAGTTGCTGACCAGTCGTTGAATGCGATTGGCCGAGCGTGAGATCACCGAAAACACATCATCCACATTCGGATCAAGGTCTTCTGGCATCATCATTTTCAACAGTTCAAGGCTGGAAATTACATTGGAAAGTGGTGAGCGGATGTCATGGTACACCATCGACAACAAATCATGGCGCATGGTTTCCAACTGCTTGGATTCAGAGATGTCTTCTATGATCCATTGGATTCTGCCTTCAAGATCGCGCGGCATCATGCGCACAAACATTTTGACCGGCAAGTCATCGCTGTTCTCCATACTGATTAGTGACTCATACGTCACAATATCTTCGGTCAACAGCCGTTCGAAATTTTCACCCAGCAATTGGTAAGGCGCTTGATGCAGGTCAAATATGGAAGAACCCGCCAGAGCACTGTCATTTTTGGCCAGCATCTGATAAGCAGAACGGTTTGCCTGCAGGATGATGCCATCACGATTGGTGATCAATATCGCAGCAATGCTATCCTGGAATAGTTCAAAATACTGCCGATGCATGGTCTCAAGCGAATCAAACAAAAGCGCATTATGCACAGCAATGCCCGCCTGGTCAGCAACCGCCTTTAGAAATTCAAATTGCTCCAGGCTGAATTGATTGGGCGTGGGATGCACAATGGTCAATATCCCAACCAGCTGGTCCCGCGCTTCGAGGGGAATACACATGGCGGATTTGGCGCCGGTCTGGTCGGGCTGGTCATCCATACGCTTCAACCAGCGCGGATCGACACTGGTATCATTTAAAAACGCTGCCTGGCGGTGTTCGATCACCCAGGCAATCAAACCATGTTTAACAATGGCAGCAAATTGAGCCGCGTTGTTGAACTGCATTTTGCCGTTATTGATCATGGCAGCATCAATGGGCTGGTTGTTTTCATCCAAAACCACCAGGCTGCCGCGTTCTGTATTCAAAAATCTCACTGTCAGGGTGATCACCTGCTCCAGTGTGGTTTGTAAATCAATCGCCGTCGCCAATTGCGCGCTTAATTCATAAAGCAGGCGCAAGGTTTCAGCTGAATTAAAATTCACAGCGCTATTCATGTATGCTTCACCCAAAACATTCCATTATGGCAAGTATAGCATATCTCCTGAACAATGCGGAATCTGCTCTCCAACCAATTCAGCCGAGAGGTCAAAGCCAAAATAATGGCTGGGATCAAGCGTATTCTCAATCCTGGTTTCATTCAGGAATTGTCCAGAGCGGTCACTTTTAACAATCGAAAAGTGCAAATGCGTACCTACCGGTTTCAATGTATCACCGGAATAGTTGCCCTGATAACCCAACAGGGTGCCTGCTTCTACATACATTTCCGATATTCCCATCGGAAATGTATGCAGTATGAATGAATTGCCTTCCGCATCTGCCATGTGGGTGTAATAGGTCCAGATCTGTTCGCCTGGGTGCAACGGGTCAGAAGGAATACGGATGATTAAACTTGATTTCCATCCAGGCATGCGCGTCAGATATCCGGCATAAGCCGCATACACCGCTGTTTTACCATCAGCCTCCGGTCCAAAGATATCCAGGCCGGTGTGATGATGACCCACACGGAAGGAGTCTTTCCATACATAACCGATCATGCCCGATGTCGGCATCAAAAATGGAGCATCTCCACAGCGGGTCAAGGCTTCTAGCTGCCATTCCTTGAAACGCCCTGGCGCACGCAGATAAGCAATCACCTTGAGCGACCGGTTCGAGAGTAATATCTGCTTTCCGCCAAAACCCAACCAGATACCAATTGCCAGGCCAATAATGATGCCGGCCAGAATAAGATAAACAAGCGTTTTTTTCATACGCATGGATTATAC
>DSBE01000010.1 GCA_011053085.1 Chloroflexota bacterium | reverse complement strand
TGTTGATGGTCAGGGCAGGCAAACCGTTGGCGGTGCGCAGCCCGTTCACCAGGTTGAGCAAATCCTGGGCAGTCACAGATTGCTGGGGGGCTGGCTGTGGTTTTGCCTGCATCTGCTGGGGAGCGTTGAAGATGAACACAATTGCGGCCAGGAGCAGCAACCGCACAAGTAGCTTTTTCATGATTCGATTATAACATTCGCGATGATCTTGAAAATCAGACGAAATTAACCTTTACTCGCCGATCATGGCACGCAATTCATCCAATGAGAGCCACCAGTCGTTGGTGTTAGAGGCGTAAGTGGTGCCGTCAGGCAGCGGCTGTGCTTTGGTATAGCGCTGTGTTTCGTCATGCTTGCTGTCCCACCAGGCATATTCAGGAAGAATGACGAACAGGTTTTCTAGCGCCACCGTGTGGCGAGCTTCATCTTCAGAGATGAGAACCTCGTGCAGCTTTTCGCCTGGGCGGATGCCGGTGATCTTGATCTCGCAATCCGGGGCAATCACTTTCGCCAGGTCCATGATGCCCATACTGGGCAGGCGCGGGATGAAGGTCTCGCCGCCGACCATCATGCTGGCGGCGTTGAAGACAAATTCAACTGCCTGCTCGAGGGTGATCCAGAAGCGGGTCATACGTTCGTCGGTGATGGTGATGGTGCCGTTTTCGCGCAGTTGGCGAAACACGGGCACGACACTGCCGCGGCTGCCGACCACGTTGCCATAACGCACGCAGCTGAAGCGGGTGCCTTTGGCGCCGGCATAGGAGTTGCCCTGGATGAAGAGTTTCTCGGCGCACAGCTTGGTAGCGCCATAGAGATTGACGGGATTAACAGCTTTATCAGTCGAAAGGGCGATAACTTTGGGGATACCACAGTCGATGGCGGCATCGATGACATGCTGTCCGCCGATGATGTTGGTCTTGACGGCTTCGTAGGGGTTGTATTCACAGGCAGGCACCTGTTTGAGCGCGGCGGCATGCACCACCAGGTCAATGGGGGTGGAAAAGGCGCGGTAGACCCGGTCGCGGTCGCGCAGGTCCCCGATAAAGAAGCGCAGGCGCGGGTCATCGTTGAATTGCATGCGCATATCGTGTTGTTTCAGTTCGTCACGGCTGAAGATGATAATGCGTTCGGGGTTGTAACGATCAAGCACCATGCGGGTGAATTGTTTGCCGAAGGAGCCGGTGCCGCCGGTGATCAGAATGGTCTGGTTATTAAACATGCGCAAATTTCCTACTTTTTCTTTGAATGTGAAGCCGTATAATTATAAATGTATGTGGGCAGGGGGACAAGAGCCAATATTCAGGTCTTGAATATTGAATGGTTAATGTGCTTCAATCGTAAGAAATGGAGCCGGATATACATACAATCGTGACAAACGCTATCGCAAAATGGGCGGCAATGTGGCAGACCGGTGGAGTAGAGCCTGCATGCCTATTTCTTTGAGAACGGCAGCACTGGGCGCTGTTTTGACTCTGCATCGGCTGGGGGCTGTGGTATCATCATAAAAAACCCAATCGAGCAGGAGGCAGCACCTTATGACGATCTATGGCGCGGTAGAAGGCGGCGGCACCAAGTTTAATTGCCTGGTTGCCAGGGACAAAGATGATATTCTGGCGGAGATACGCATTCCAACCACCAACCCACAGGAAACCATGGCGGCGGTGGTGGCGTTCTTTGATGAGTTTGAACAGTCGCATGAGGAAAGGATTGCCGCAATCGGCGTGGCTTGCTTCGGCCCGGTTGATCTTAACTTATCGTCAGCGACCTATGGCTGCATCACCACCACCCCCAAACCCGGTTGGGCGGGAGCGCCGATATTGCCGCCGCTGCAGGCACGCTTCAACGTCCCGATGGCGTTCGAGGTAGATGTCAACGGGGCTGCCATCGGTGAGCACCGCTGGGGGGTGGCGCAGGGCCTGACAGACTTTGTGTATTACACCATCGGCACCGGCATTGGCGGCGGTGCGATGGTCAATGGTAACATGCTGCATGGTTTGATGCATACCGAGATGGGGCATCAGATGATGCCGCCTCTGCCCGGAGAAGCGTATGCGGGCTATTGTCCTTTTCATGGTCACTGTCTGGAAGGCGTGGCGACCGGCCCAGCCATGAAGGACTATTGGGGCATGCCAGCAGAAGACCTTGCGCCGGATCATCCTGCCTGGGAACGTGAAGCGGAGTATCTTGCCATCGCGATGCACAACACGGTGTGTATGCTTTCTCCTCAGCGCATCATCCTCGGCGGGGGAGTGATGAACCAGCTGCACCTGTTCCCCATGATCCGTGAAAAAACCCTGCGACGTTTGAATGGCTATATCCAGCGGCCTGAAATTCTGGATGAGATTGAGCAATTCATCGTCCCGCCAGGATTGGGCAATTATGCCGGTATGCTGGGTGCGCTGGCGATGGCGATGGGGGCATTCGAAGCTGACTGATCAATTATGACCAAGACAAAAACAGCCTGGCATCGCCAGGCTGTTTTTTACAGGGGATGCGGTTTCTTACTTCAAATGTACGCGTATGGCGCGGCGGCCGACGTTCAGGTTGGCCTGCATGTCGCCCAATGCCTGCGCCATTGCGAGGGTGGCAAAGGAGATATCCTGTCCGGGCACTTCGAAATCGGTAGAGGGGTCTTTGGTAATGTAGAGCAGCAGGATGTTGTTCTTGCCGCCTTTGTGCAGTTGTCCGGTGGAGTGCTGGAAACGCGGCCCAAAACCGAGGGTGACGGCGCGGCGGGTCTGTTGTGCGATCGATTCGCGCAGGTTTTCCATCTGTGCGGTGGTGGCAGCATTGCGTGGCAGATAGGCGTTGATGGCGACATAATCGCCTTCCTGCGCCAGCGAAACATACCGGCTGATGAGAGCGTTGAGGTCGGTCACGCTTGAAAAATCAAATGATGAATCACCATACACGATAGCTTCGTCATTTTCCCAGATGACACTGCCCAGGTCGAGGCTGCCCTGTTGATGATAGGCTTTAATGTAGTCCTTGGTGAGGGTCTTGGATAGCTGCACATTGGGCTGGTCAAAGGTATTGACTTCCAGCAGCATGCAGGCGTAGGCGATGGCGGTCTCCCAACGATAGAACTCCGCCAGCAAGTCCTGGGTTTCCGGCACAGCAATGGTCAGCACCGGGTGGCCGAGGGAGCGCAGCTTGGTGACAACGCCCTGGCGTGTGCCGTCGTGTTTTATATACACGTACAGGCGGTCTTGCTCGCTGGCAGGCGGGATGATGACCGGTTCATTGTCCACCGGTACGATACCTTTGCCTTCTTTGCCGGATGATTCAGCAATCAGTTGTTCGAGCCAGGAACCCAGCGATGCAAAGGCGGGATCGGTGATGATACTGAGCTTGTCACGTCCCAGCAGGGAAGCGCTGCCGATCAAAGCACCCAGCACCAGCCCGGGATTGCGTCCGGCGGGTGTCTCTGGTGAACATTGCTGCGCCATTGCCTGCGCCCGGGTCAGCAGATCAGCAACATCCAGCCCCATCAGGGCGGCAGGCACCAGACCGAAGCTGGTCATAGCGGAGAAGCGACCACCCACATTGGGATCAGCATACATGATTGCACGATAACCGCGTTCTTCAGCGATCGGCACTAAAGAGGAACCGGGGTCAGTGATGACGACAAAGTGACGGCCGGCATCTGTTGTCAAATGAGATTGCATCTGCTGCCAGTAGTATTCCATGAAGGCATGCACTTCGGCTGTGGAGCCTGATTTGGAAGCGACCACGACCAGGGTTTTCTCAAGCGGGGCGCGTTCCATACTGGTCTGCACCTGGTCTGGATCGGTTGAATCAAGAATCGCCAGGTCAAGACCTGCTTTTCCATCGATGACACCCATACCAAGGGTCAGGCGTATGACTTCAGGAGCGAGAGAAGAGCCGCCCATGCCCAGCAAGATACAGTGGGTATAGCCATCTGCGGTCACTTCTTGCGCCAGGCGCTGCAAATCGGGCAGCAGTTCCATGCTGGTAAAAGGCGAATCAAGCCACCCCAGGCGGATCTTAATCTCTTTCTGCCCCTCGGGATCATCCGTCCACAGGGTCGGGTCGATATCGACCATACGCTGGGGGGCGTTGATGGATTCAATGTGGGCTATATTTTTGGCGGTTGGCCCAGCCAGTGAGAAAACCTGCGCTTGCATTTCTTTCTTGCGGGTGTCAATCACGGCCAGCAGCTCTGCAAAGGAATCGGCGAAGGCTTTGACGCCGTCTTGTTCCAGGGTTTGATAGACATGCGCCAAGTCGATGCCGAATTTTTCGACCTGTTGCAGCAATGCCTGGGCTTCGTCTTCCAATCCTTCAATCGCATAAGCCAAACTGCCCGATTCCTGATAGGCATTGAGCGTAGTGGGGTTGGCGGTGTTGACGGTGTTGGGGGCGATGAGTTCATCCACATATTTGGTCAGGGAATAGGATGGGTCTTTGAGACCTGTCGATGCCCATAGTGGACGTTGCAGGTTTGCGCCTTTGGCTTCCAAGGTTTCAAAACGCGGCGAGGAGAATTTGTCCTTGAACAGTTTGTAGCAATAGTGGCTATTGGCAACGGCAACTTTTCCCAGATAGCTGAAAGCGATTTCCGACAGGGGGTCTTTCTGGTCGGCATATTCCCGCAGGAGTGGATCAACCATGCCGTCAATGCGCGAAACAAAAACCGAGGCGACCGAGTGGATGTGGTCAATGGGATGCCCGGCTGCCAGGCGGTCTTCTAACCCGCTCAAGTAGGCATCGATCACTTCATCATAGCGCTGCGGAGAAAAGAGCAGGGTGACATTTACATTGATCCCTGCGGCAATCGAAGCGCGAATTGCAGGAAGACCTTCTTTGGTGGCGGGAATCTTCACGCACAGGTTGGGACGGTTGACCCAATCCCACAATCGTTTGGCTTCCTTTATGGTAGCTTCGGTGTCATTGGCGAGGGTTGGATCCACTTCCAGACTGATGTAGCCGTCGCTTCCGTTGGTTTTTTCATACACACCAGCCAATAAGTCGGCAGCGGAGCGGATATCTTCTACCGCCAACTGCCAGAAAATGGCTTCTGGCGACCAGTCTGCCAATGCCATGGGTTGGATGGCGGCGTCATATTCGTTCGATTTGGCGATGGCGTTCATGAAGATGCTGGGGTTCGAGGTGATGCCGTAAATTTCGCCTGCGTCGATCATACGCTTAAGTTCACCGCTTTCAATCAATCCGCGCTGGATGTTGTCATACCATAGGGACTGGCCCATGTTGAATAGTTTCTGGTTCTTATTCATGTTATTTCTCCTGACTGCCTGTCTGAACAGAGTACTGGTTTTCAATGGCTTTAAATTTATGAACACGTCTGAGGTAATTGCCGCTATTGAAGAACTGAGCGCCAAGGAAGGCTTTGACGATCTCTTTAGCGAGTTCTTTGCCGATGATCAGGCCACCCAGGCAGAGCACGTTCATGTCATCATGCTCAACACCCTGGTGGGCGCTATAAGTGTCGTGGCAGATTGCGCCATAGATCCCGCGCATCTTGTTAACGGTGATGCACATGCCGACTCCCGAGCCGCATAGGGCGATGCCGCGATCGGCGCTGCCCGAGAGGATGGCTTCACCAACCAGGAGGCCATAATCGGGATAATCGACGCGGGTGGGTTCGTTCACGCCCAGGTCGATGGCTTCGTGGCCGGCTTCTTCTATGGCTTCGATCACGGCTTGTTTAATGCCGTAGCCGGCATGGTCACTTCCAACAGCTATTTTCATCTTTCGCTCCCATTGTTTTTTTCACTTATTTAGACAAGGCAACATGCACTTTCCTTACTGGAGAAGTTCTTTGGCTTTGGCAATGACGTTATCAGCGGAGATGCCGAATTGCTCATAGAGCACTTCAAAGGGGGCAGAGGCACCGAAACCCGGCATGGCGATGATGCGGCTTTCCTCGCCGGCATAACGTTCCCATCCCATAGGAATGGCGGCTTCAACCACCACCCGTTTTGTGATGTGCGGCGGCAGCACCTGGTTCTTGTAATCTTGTGATTGATCTTCAAAGGCTTTCCAACAAGGGAATGACACCACGCGAACAGAGTGTCCCTCAGCAGCCAGTTGTTCGGCCGCTTCCCAGGCGATGCCGACTTCTGAACCGGAAGCCATTAATATCAATGAGGGTTCGCTTTCACCGAAATCTTTGAGGACATAAGCGCCGCGGCTGAGGCCTTCTGCTGAACCACAGACACTGCGGTCAAACACAGGCAGGTTCTGGCGCGAAAGCAGGAAGAAGGTCGGTTTGTGACGGTTACGCAGGGCGAACTTCCAGGCTTCGGTAACTTCGTTAGCATCCGCCGGGCGCACAACATACAGGTTGGGCATGGCGCGTAATGCAGGCAGATGTTCCACCGGTTGGTGAGTGGGACCGTCTTCGCCCAGGCCGATCGAGTCGTGGGTAAAAACGAAGATACTGGGGATATGCGCGAGGGCGGCGGTGCGGATGGCAGAACGTGCGTAATCAGAAAAAACCACGAAGCTGGCGCCATACCCGATGACCCCGCCATGTAAATTCATGCCGTTGACCGCGGCGGACATCGCAAATTCACGCACCCCCCAGTGGAAATTGCGTCCTTCCGGGCTGTCTGCCTGGAAGGCGGGACTGCCGTCGATCCAGGTTTTGGTAGAACCAGTCAGGTCGGCGCTGCCGCCGATCACCTCGGGCAGGCGATTGGCAAATTCGTTCAGCACCTTACCGCTGGCGTTGCGTGTCGCAACCCCTTTGGCCATATCCGTTGGGAAGGCTGGCAGGTCTGCATCCCAATCAGACGGGAATTGGCCCTGCATGCGTCGTGAGAATTCACCAGCCAGATCAGGATAATTGGCGGCATAGGCCGCAAATTTGTCGCTCCATTCGCGTTCGGCTTTGGCACCCTTGTCAAGCGCCTGGCGGTAGAATGCCAGCACATCTTCAGGGATATAGAAATGCGGTTCCAGCGGCCAATTCGCAGCCTGTTTGGCGGCGTCGCGTTCGGCTTTACCTGGAGGGGCGCCGTGCGCTTCTTTTGAACCTGCCAGTGTGGGCAGGCCATATCCTATGATGGTTGGGCAGATGATGAGCGAGGGACGATCATCGGCTTTGGCGGTTTGAATAGCGGCATCGATTGCCTCTACATCGTTGCCATCTGCCAGTTTGATAACATGCCAGCCGTAAGCCTCAAAACGCATCTGGGTGTTGTCAGTGAACGCCAGATCCGTTGAACCTTCGATGGAAATTTTGTTGGAGTCATACAAATAGATCAGTTTTCCCAGCTTCAGGTGGCCGGCCAGGGAGGCAGCTTCGCCAGAAATACCCTCCATCAGGTCGCCGTCGGTGACAATCGCATAGGTATAGTGATCGACGATCTTCTGGTTTTTCTGGTTGAACACCGCTGCCAGGTGGGCTTCAGCAATTGCCATACCTACCGCGGTGGCAAAGCCCTGCCCCAACGGGCCGGTGGTGGTTTCGATGCCGGGCGTGAGGCCGTACTCAGGATGTCCGGGGGTTTTGCTGCCCCATTGGCGGAAATTTTTCAGTTCTTCCAGCGGCAGGTCATAGCCGGTGAGGTGCAGGAGAGAATAAAGCAACATGGAGCCATGCCCGCCGGAAAGAACGAAACGGTCGCGATCAACCCATTGCGGATTGGCGGGATTGTGTTTCAGGTGGCGGGTGAAGAGGGCGAAAGCGAGTGCGGCAGCCCCCATCGGCAGGCCGGGATGGCCTGAGTTAGCGGTCTGGACACCATCGACCGAAAGAAATCGGATGGTGTTAATGGCTTTTTCTTGAAAATCCTGGTTGATAGACATTTCTTACCTCGATTTTTCTATATTTAGTTAGCAAGTTGTGAGTATCACGCCTATCTGTTGATAGGCTCTATTGATACTCTTTTATTTTACCGTAACCGCGCCAGTTTCTGCGGGAAGGTTTTACCTGATTTTGGCCTTTTTTTACGGGGAAGGCTTATTCTTGAAAAAGCACTGCCATATTGTTCAGCACAGCGAATGATTTTTCGAAGGCAGCATAGTTGCGATAGTAGATGCTGCTGCCATCCAGGATGGTGACATACTCCTTGCTATAGCCAACCAACAGGGCGGTATGCTGGTAAGGAGCAACCGTTACTTCAGAGCCGTCCAGTGCCTGGTAAATGTAGGGGTTGACATTGGTCCAGGATTTGCCGATTACCCAGATGATGAC
>DSBE01000008.1 GCA_011053085.1 Chloroflexota bacterium | reverse complement strand
GTGTTTGTTCCCACACGGAGCGGCGGGCAGGCGGAGGTCAGTGCAGCAATCGGCCCAACAGCGGGGTTTTCACGGTGATGGCTTCGGCGGGGCACATCTCCTGGCAGCAATAGCAGCGGATACACAGGTTGTAATCATAGACCGGCGCTTTGGTCATGTCACCATCCGGCCAGCTGAGGGCTTTTTCGGGCACTGCCGGGCAGACCTGGATGCAGCGTCCGCAGCGGATGCACAGTTCCTCGTTAATCACCGGGCGTGGTGTGAAGATGTTTTTCATCAAACTGGTGGTGAGAAAGCCAATACCGGTGCTGGTTGAAAGCGGACTGCGGTTGACGTTGTAATCTGCAGCGATGAAAGTATCCAGCGGGTCGCCGACCAGTTCATAGTTTTTCATGGTGCCTAAGCCCCAGGCGTCGCCGTGCATGCAGGTTTCGACCAGTTTGGGGTCCAGGTTCATCATACGCGCTACCACGGTATCCAGTGCGATCGGGTCGGCGGAGAAGATCAGTGCGTTCATGGGGCGCGGTGTACCATTGCGCGGGCCGTTGCCTTCCATGGCGTAGATGCCGTCCATGATGTAGAGGCGCGGCTGCAGCAGCAGGTTCAGGTCCACCAGCATTTTGGCGAACATATCCGCGCTGGGCATCAGCGAATGGAATTCAGCTTTGAGAAAACCGGGCACACAGCCGAAGGTGTTCTTGACCGCACCAGTCAGGCGTGCCAGGGCGTGTGTTTTCATCTTGGGCAGCGAGATGATGCCATCAGCTGCCAGCACACCTTTGGCGATGGTGAATTTCTTGATCATCTTGCCTTGTGGAAAAGCGACCTCTTCGCCGTTGACAAAATCCGCCAGTTCTACCCCTTTGGCATCGGCAATCTTGCCCAGGCCGCTCATGCGCGCCATGCCTTTGGGCGAACCGAATCCGGGAGAATCGCCGTACGTGTAATGGGCATCCACCGCGCGGAAAGCTTCCAGTACGGCTTCGAACACCACCGGATGGGGGCCGATGCACTTCATCGGGTCGGCGCCTTCGAGGATATTGGGTTTGAAGAGGATGGTTTCGCCGGGCTGTACGAATTGCTCGACACCACCCAGTAAAGACAACCCGCGCTGGACAGCGGCCTGCACTGCTTCAGGTTCATAGCTTTCACAACGGACAAGGGCGACGGTGGATGGTTGGGTCATGAGTTTCTCCTATAGGGTGGTGGAATAGTGACTGCCTGCGGCGATTTTACCATGTTTTTCAACGGGAACAGCCATGCTGGAAGCGGCACGGCTCTGGTAGAATATACACAGTTTTTATCGTCTTTGAGGAGTGATGCCGATGAGTGAAAAAATTGATCGCGCTACCTTCGATCACCTGGTGGAGTTGGCGGCGCTGGAACTGGATGACACCCAGGCGGAGTACCTGCGCCGAGAGTTGAACAAACAGCTGGAAGCTATCGCGGAATTGTCCGCCATCCCCATCCCGTCCGACACAGAAGTGTCGCTGCACGGGGTTGATTATCCGCAAAACGTCAGCCCGCCGCCGCGCGAAGATGTGTGGATTGCCAGCGGCAACGCCGATGACATTCTGTCACAGGCGCCGCAGACCGAAGGGCGTTTTCTGGTTGTGCCTGATATCCCGCACACCAGCCTGGATAACAGTGACGAAGAGCAGGAGGACGCATGAACCTGCACCAGCAATCAGCCTATGTTCTCACTCAGTTATTGAGGAAGAAAGAAGTCTCCGCAGTGGAGATCACTACGGCCGCCCTGGCGCGCATTCATGCCGTAGACGGCACCCCCGGACAGCTGGATTATGGCGAACTGACGGAGGAAGACCGCCGCAAGGTGCATGCCTTCATCAGCGTGACCGCTGAACGTGCGTTGGCGCAAGCCCGCGCGGTGGATGAGCAATTGGCGCGTGGCGAAGACCCCGGCCTGCTGGCAGGCATCCCCTTCACGGTCAAAGATATCTTCACCGTGAAAGATACCTTGACCACGGCTGCCTCCCGGATTTTGGCGAACTTCACCGCCCCTTACAGCGCCACTGCTGTGGAACGTCTGGAAGGCGCGGGTGGGATCATGCTGGGCAAGGTCAACCTGGACGAGTTCACCTTCGGTTCTTCCAACGAATCCAGCGCTTTCCAGCCCTCGCCGCGCAACCCATGGCTGCTGGAGCGTGTGCCGGGTGGTTCATCGGGCGGTTCGACTGCTTCGGTGGCGGCTGGCGAAGCGCTGCTCTCGCTTGGCACTGATACAGCCGGTTCCATCCGCCAACCGGCGGCGTTCTGCGGCGTGGTCGGCGTGAAACCAACCTATGGGCGCGTTTCGCGCTATGGTTTGATCGCCTTCGGCTCGTCGCTGGACTGCCCCGGTCCGATCGCGCGCGACACGCGTGATGCCGCCATGATGCTGCAAGCCATGGCAGGCGCTGACCGGCGTGACAGCACCGCCGCCCTGGTGGAGGTGCCCGATTATCTGGCTACGCTGGAACGCGGCGTCAAAGGGCTGCGCATCGGCATCTCGCCGGATTACATGCGCATTACCTTCCCCTCAGCCGACGGCGGTTACCAACAGCAGCCCCTGCCGGCAGAGATCGCGCAGGCGGTTGAGCAGGCGGCTGAGGTGCTGCGTGCGCTGGGCGCTGAAATCATTGAGGATGTACCCATGCCCAACACGCGCTACGGCATCCCTGCCTTTTTTGTGATCTCGCGGGTGGAAGCCGCCAGCAACCTGCACCGCTTTGATGGCGTCAAGTACGGCCACCGCACCAGCGACCCGATGATGGACCTGCGTGAGCAGTACAAGCGCACGCGCAACGAAGGCTTCGGTTTGCAGCCCAAGCTGCGTATTTTGATGGGCATGTATGTCAGCGCCGCGCAGTACAGTGAGCAGTATTACCGGCGCGCGCTGCAGGTGCGCACCCTCATTCGGCGTGATTTTGAGCAGGCCTTTGACCCCAACGGCGCTTACCGTCTGGACGCGCTGCTGACCCCCACCACCCCCACCACCGCCTTCAAGATTGGTGATGTGTAGGGCGGTTCGGTGTTGATGCAGTATGCCGATCAACGGACGGTGCCTGCCAACGACGCCGGTGTGCCGGGGCTGTCGCTGCCCGCCGGGTTGGACGCGGACGGCGCGCCCATCGGCATCCAGCTGCTGGGGCCGGATTTCTCAGAAGCCGACCTGCTGCGCATCGGCCGCAGTTATGAACTGGCGACCGCGGACGAGGCATGGCGCACGGTGCTGCCGGAGATTGACCGGTAGGGGTAGTAATTATGTTGTATCGAGAACTTTGAGTTTTTGGAAAACTCAAAGTTCTTTATTTTATGTAAATCAGAAGTTCAACTACTGAATTGCATGAGGTGTAATGATATTCATTAAATTGGGTTAGTTTAATCTTGTTATTTGTCAATCTCCACCAAGATATGAGAAGGTTTTTTCAGGTATCAAGTTCTTGACCCATCCAAAGTATAAATTCTACATCTAAAGGTGCAAGGGCAAATCTCTGTCTTATCCAGTTTTGCCTTTGAAAATAATCTTCGTAATCATCCATACGGCTCCATGCACAGTGTAGAGGTGGGTATCCATAATTTTCAAGGCTTTTTTGAAGTATGGAATCTATTGGCACATGGCAATAAGGGTAGACAGAACCGAAACCAGGAATTCTTTGTTCACCAAGCACAAAGATATATTTCATGGTCATATTTACCCATTTTTGGGCTTGCCCGACATAGAGATGAAAGTTGTTGGTTTCGAAATAATCCATAATTTTTAAACATGTTGCTTTATGCCAATCATCAAAAACACCTACTGTCATTGGCTGGGGTAAACATAGGGCTCTTAAATCATCAAGTGATTTTCTGATCAACGTGACAGCCTTGTTGTATATCTTCCGCTCCGGATCGAATTTGGCGAACCCATGCATGGTACGGTTAAAGTCGAGGTATGCCCTATTGATACATCCAGTGAAAAAATCCTGATCTGTACCAATATAAATCCGGATCAAAAAATCTTCATAATCGGTTCGTGTCAGTTTCGATTGAGAATTCATTTGTTGACCTCCCAAAATCTTTGAATATACTGCCATCTGACAAGATTGTTGTGTTTCTGAGTAGACACCCGGTTTACACGTTGGTTTCGTTAAGTCCGGTAGAGACCTTTGAGTTTTTCGAAAAACTCAAAGGTCTTTTGGTGTCAGAAGGACAAAGCAGGGTTCCTCTTATTTGAAACTCCGTTTTGGTTTTTCCATTGCTCAAACCCCAATATGAAGACTTTATACTTCATATTCATCTCACTCTCCCAACGGGTGCAGCACGAAATCCTTCCAGTTGTACAACTGTATATCTTGAATCATCCGGTTCATCTCGCCGGTATACACCAGACCATTGTCCTGGTGTTCGACTGGAAGAAGATTCTGCCAGAATTTTAATCCTTTGATCATTGAAGAGGCATAGGTGCTGCCTAATTTGATCTCAATGGCACGCTTTATGATACCCTGGTCTATGATTAGATCCACCTCATTAGCATTCTTGTCTCGCCAGAAATACAGCCGATTTATGGAACTATGATTAAAAACTGATTTCTGCACTTCGCTGATGATGAAATTTTCAAAAATACTGCCAACCGCAAAATGCCGGCTCAGTTCAGTAACACTGTCCACACCCAACAGATAACAAAGCAATCCGGTATCATAGAAAAAAATTTTTGGATTCCTGATAATGCGTTTCCCAAAATTCTCAAAATAAGGTGGCAAGCGGTAAACAATGTAACTGGCCTCAAGCACACTGATCCATGACTGAATTGTCTTATGATCGACACCAACATCACTGCCCAGTGATGAGAAGTTGACAACTTGCCCCACACGTCCCGCCAGTAACTGCATGAATCGCTGAAATGCACTCAAGTTCCCGATGTTTCTGATCTGGCGAAGGTCGCGTTCCACGTACGTGAACAGATATCCACGGTAGTATTCTTCTGGCGGAATGTCCATGTCATAAATTCGTGGATAGAATCCCTTCAGCATCCATTCATAATGATCTAAGAATATATCCGCAGCGGATAATTCTACGATGGAAAATGGGAGCAAGGTCAGATTCGCCGAACGTCCTGCCAACGATTGCGTGATTCGCTCATTCAAAGCAAACTGCTGGGATCCGGTGATAACGAACTGCCCGGGAATTTTCTGCTCATCTACTTCTACCATGATGTAAGAAAACAGGTCAGGAAATCGCTGGATTTCATCGATCACCATTTTCTTTCTACTACCCAATTGCAAAAATGCCCTGGGATCATCCTGTGCTAACCTAAAAATATCCAGGTTTTCTAAATTAACATATTCATGCTCTGGGAAACAGGCACGTGCCAGTGTTGTCTTTCCACTTTGGCGGGGGCCTGTTATGGAAACAACCGGAAATTTCGTACTGAGTGCTACTACTCGGTTACTTATCTGTCGATTAATCATACTTTGATTATATCTCAGGCAATCTGGGAATTCAATTCCCAATTCGCCTAAAAACCATCATCCACCATCCTCCAAATCCTCTCCGCTACTTCCTCCGCACTCAATCCGGTCGTATCGACTTCCTCACCGATGAAGCCCTTCTCCGCCGCCTTGGACTGAATTTCCTGTAGTTCAACAAAACGTTCCAACTCCCAGCCGATCTGGTCACGGCGGCGTGCGCGGATGCGTTTTTCCTGTTCCTCCGCGCGGCAGGTCAGCCAGTAGGCCTGCACGTCGTTGTCCAGCGGGCGCAGCAGGTCCAGTAGTTTCTGCAGGGAGGTGTGCGATTCAAACACATAGTTGATGACGAAATTTGGGTACCCGTTCTTCTGATGGAAGGCGATCAGATGCGCCAGGGTGCGGTAGAGGTGGGTGATGCGCACCTCGTCATAGATAGTAAACGGATGCACGTCACCGATGGCATCGCCATCCAGATGCACGGCTCTGTTGAATTTAGTGGTCAGGTGTTCCGCCACGCTGGTCTTGCCCACGCCCAGCGATCCATTAATGATAATGATCATGACTCCCTCCAGCCATCCTTGCCGATAATGGGCACAAAACGCACCGGACAGACATGGCGGGTCGCATAGGTATCCGCCTCCGTTTTCGTTATCTTCACCAGCCATTGTTCTGTCTTTCCGATGCCTAACGGCAGCACCATCACCCCGCCGATGCTTACCTGGGCTTTGAGGGCTTGTGGGACATGGCGGGCTGCCGCTGAAAGAAGTATGGCGTCATAGGGTGCATATTGTTCCCAGCCCAGCGTACCATCTCCGATTTTCACATGGATATTGTCATAGCCCAGCGATTGAAAGCGCGTCTCGGCTTGCTTTGCCAGGGAGGCATGCCGTTCCACCGTGTAAACATCCTTTGCAATCAGGCTGAGCACTGCCGCAGCATAGCCGGAACCGGTGCCGACCTCCAGCACGCTCTTTTCTGGCGTGAGTTCCAGGAGTTCCGCCATCAACGCCACAATATAGGGCTGGGAGATGGTCTGCCCCTGTCCGATGCCCAACGGCCCATCCATGTAAGCCAGGTCTTCATCGCCTGCCGCCACAAATTGTTCACGCGGTACCGTGCGCATGGCTTCCAGCACGGCAGCCTCTTTGATACCCATGGGAATCAATTGTTCATTGACCATTTGGTCTCGTTCTTTTTCAAAATCCATGCGCCTGCCTGACAGTCTCAGTCTCCATCACATTCATTATAACGGCAAGTGTGCTGGCATATACCGGTGCAGCTTTCACAGGTGGAGAGGTCTGTGGTTAATTTTTCATTTCACAAGGAGCCAGAATCACCATGCTACAATTTACTCCATCCCCTGAACAACCAAAAACGAAAGGATACCCTCATGGCGCATCTATTCCAGATCAATATATCACCGGGCGGGCTGCCCAAGCTGCCCATCACCGAGGCGTTTGTCAGTGAGACAAAAGTGGGCGAAGACGGGCACAATTACAAAGGGCATGGCGGACCGAATGCGGCGGTATGCCTGTTCTCGTTAGAGCGTGTGCTGGCGCTGCAGTCGCAAGGACACCCGGTTTTTCCGGGCGCGCTGGGCGAGAATCTCACCATCAGCTGGCTGGAGTGGGAGAAACTGCAGGCGGGAACAAAATTGCAGGTAGGGGAGGTGGTGCTGCTGGAGATCACCAGTTTTGCCACCCCTTGCGCCAAACTGCAGCCATTCTTAACCGACATAATGGCGGTATCGCAGGAACAGCGCCCTGGTTGGGGACGGCCTTACTGCAAGGTGCTGCAGACCGGCACCGTGCGCATCGGGGACGTGGTGAGCATCATCGCCTGAGGCACTTGCCGCGCTCCGATTTTCTTACACAGTTCTAAGACCTGCGTGATACCATGCAAAAGAACTTGCGGTACAATTAAAAATTGTACGTGAAATAAGAAACTTGTAGGAAAGAGAACAAAAAAACATGCCCCAGACACAATTTGCCTGCCCACAATGCGGTCTACCCATCGTTGCCGAAGTAAACCAGCTGATCGATGTTGGTCAGCAGCCTGAATTAAAAAGACAATTGCTTAGCGGTCAGGCAAACCTGGCTGTCTGCCAGAGCTGCGGTTATCAGGGACCGATCCAGTCGCCGATTGTCTATCATGATCCTGCCAAAGAACTGCTGCTGACCTATTTTCCACCTGAAATGCACGTGTCTCCCCCACAGCAGGAACAGATCATCGGCCCGCTGATTCGCCGTGTGGTGGATAACCTCAAACCGGAGCAGCGCAAAGCCTATCTGTTCAAACCGCAGACCATGCTGACCTACCAGCGTTTGCTGGAGGTGGTTCTCGAAGCAGATGGCATCACGTCAGAGATGATGAAGCGCCAGCAGGACCGTTTAAATCTGCTGCAGCGCCTGGTGGGCATGGAAGATGACAGCCGAAAACATGTCGTTGAGCAGGACATGCACCTGGTGGATGAAGAATTCTTCCAGATGCTGAACAGTCTGGTGCAGATGACGATGGCGCAGGGTGATGAGAACGGCGCGCAGGTCCTGATGGGCTTGCAGCAATTTCTGTTTGAAAACACCCCCAAGGGCAATGAACTGAAATCACAGGTGGAAGAAGCGCAGGCCGCTATCCAGTCACTGCAGGATGCCAGCAAAGACGGCGGGTTGACGCAGGAGAAACTGCTTGACCTGATCGTTGATGCCCCCAGTGACATCCGCCTGGTGACGCTGGTCAAT
>DSBE01000244.1 GCA_011053085.1 Chloroflexota bacterium | reverse complement strand
GCCCCAAGGACTCCAGAATACCCAGCGTCATCCCGCCTAACATAGCACCAGGAATATTGCCGATACCGCCCATCACGGCGGCAGTGAAGGCTTTCATGCCGGGTAGAAAACCAATGTAGTGGTTGATCATGCCATTGTGAATGCCCCACATCACGCCAGCCGCTCCCGCCAGGATTCCGCTGATAATGAAAGTCCGGCTGATAACGGCATTTACATCGATTCCCATCAATGCGGCTGCCTGTTTATCCTCCGCCACAGCGCGCATAGAGCGCCCCAGTTTGGTATATTGCACCAGCAAGTACAAAGCAACCATCAGCAAGGCAGACAGGACAATTGACAACACACCGGTATAGGTAATTAACACCGACCTGCCACCAATCAACACATCCCAGCCAGTTCCGCGTGATAACCAGTCAGGATTCAAATAAGGCCGCCGCTGCGGGCCAAATAACAGCATGGCCGCATTCTGCAAAAAAATGGAGGCACCAATCGCGCTGATTAATGGCACCAGCCTGGGTGCACTGCGCAATGGGCGATAAGCCACGCTCTCAAGCAAATAGCCTGAGAGCGCTGAAACAAACATACCCACCAAAAAGGCTATAACAATGGAGACAATAGGGAATGCATTTAAGAATCCCTGGTCAGGGTTCGCCGAGAAGGGCGCTGGAATGATTGCCAGCAGCTCAAACACAAAATAACCCGCAAAGGAGCCCAGCATCATCACTTCACCATGGGCGAAGTTGATCATAAACAAAATACCGTACACAAGGGTATAACCGATAGCAATCAGCGCATACATACCGCCGATGATCAGTCCTGTAATCGCAAATCGAGCCCAGGTATCTGGGCCGTAGGTTTGTTCAATGAATAATACATTGTAAAATCGCCAAAGCAAAAGGGCAAGCACCACGAGCCCGAAAAGGGATCGCAATGGTTTACTAAGATTTAAGTCGGCGAGATTTCGTTTTTTTGATTGTTCCATGGAATCACGCTTTCTCGTTCCTATTCTTTCTACCAATAAACTTGATTATAAACTGACACAGGGGCAGCCAGCAGCCAAAACATCCATCATCAACACAAAGCAATTTCGGAGGGGAGAATTGCTTCTCCCCTCCGGTCAAAAACAATTCTATAACGAACTTCTTATTTGGTATAGGGCACCCAAACAGCGCCGCCCGCACCATCACTGACCACCTCATAGAAGGTCGGGCCAGAAGCATTACATTCGCCGAATGCATCACACACCACTGCGCCGGTCAAACCGTTGTAGTTAGTAGCACGCACAGCTGCCACCATCTGGCTGCGAGGAATATAGAGGGTATCGCCATCAACGAACGCCACCGATTTCGCCGCTTCGAGTAAAGTCCAGGCGGTGTCATAAGCGCTCCAGGTGAACGCACTCAGTTCGCCGGCTTCGAGGCCAAAAGTTGACTGGTAAACTACATCAAAAGCAGTCTTCTCAGCGGAATCGGGCGGCACCAAAGAGGCAGCCAATGCACCAATGCCGTTCTCGCCTGTCTTCTGGGTGAATTCCACACCATAGGTGCCATCACAACCGAAGAACAACACACCTTCCAGGCCAGACTGCACCCACTGGTTCATCATGATAATGCCTTCTGCGGAGTAGCCACCAAAATAAATGGCCTCGGGATCCTTGGCGGCAACAGATGCCAGCGTAGCTGAGTAATCGGCTTCACCTACGGTGATCGCCTCAAATGCCACAATCTCACCACCAAGTGCTTCAAAATTCTTCTGCACTTCTTCTGCCAGACCCTGGCCATAAGCGCCGCCGTCATGGACTAATCCCAGTTTGGTAATACCCAGGTCATTGAACAGCATCTCAGCCGCAAATTTTGCCTGAACCGCATCGGTGAAAGCCAGACGGTTGAACACTGACGAACCCAACGTGGTCAGTGGCGGGTTGGTCGCTGAAGGTGACATCATCGGGAAACCGGCATCTTCATAGATGGGCATCGCTGCTTCGGTCTCGCCGGAGAAAATATGCCCGGCAATCGCCACCATGGTATCATCGGTCACAAATTTACTGGCAACCGCCGCGCCCTGTTCAGGTGCGCCGCCGGTGTCCTCAGCCACCAATGCGAACTCAAAGCCTTCCAGACCACCGGCTTCATTGAACTCATTGATCGCAATTGTCGCGCCCTGTGAAATGTCCTGGCCGAACATGGCATAGTCGCCCAACATAGGGCCAGCCATACCGATTTTGACGGTTTCACCTTTTTTAACAACAGCACATCCCAGGGGATCCGCTTCACAAGCTTCGGGCAAACTGCCGCCGCATGAAGCGAACACCAACGCCATCAACACTACTACAAATAACAAACCAATTTTTTTCATTATTTATTCTCCTACGAATAAGCTAACAATAAACAAAACACAATTTTTCTTCTTTGCACCTCAGCCTGGTCTGAAGGCTGAAATTACCTTATGAGAGTGGACAACTCTTGCCGCCGATCTGTTTGGAAATATTTATTGCTTACCTCCTTCGGTCAAATCGACTTGACACATAAGAAAAACCGCCTCGTTCGCTTGACTGGGCGGTGTCTTTCTTACTTCTGTGACTGGTACCTTACTTCCCATTCACACTCCCGGCCAAGCGCATCCCATCATCTATATAGATGTAGGTAAGAGGCATAACCATTAGAATGCAAACAAGCATATACCAGTACATGTACAAATCTCCTCGATTTGTTAACTAACTTTAAATTACCTTTCAGGGAGTCATTCGCCAGGAACCTGACGAATGGGGTACGAATTAGGCTTTATTATACATAGATAAACCAGCTTGTCAATACCTTTACCTTCGGTTTCTGCAAAAAATCAAAGACAGCCTCTGCTCACGCAACAGCCAATCAGCGCCAGATATGTGACCAGCCTTTACTGCCAACGCTATGGTTCGGTTGCGGGTATAATAAATTATCAATAGCTATTATTTTTCTAAAACCACTATCCTTCTATCTATACACACAGGAGTTAACCAATGGAAAAATTTATGACTCTCATCGAAATCAATGCAGCCGCCGAATACATCCGCTCGAAAACCAGCTATCAGCCAGAAATTGCCCTCATTCTTGGTTCAGGTTTGGGTGCTTTGGCAGATATGGTGGAAAATCCTGAAACCATCTCCTACAAAGATATTCCACATTTTCCCCAATCAACCGTCCACGGCCATTCTGGACAATTCGTCATCGGCAAATTGAAAGGAAAGGTCGTCATGATCATGCAGGGCCGTGTGCATTTCTATGAAGGCTATTCACCCAGCCAAATCACCTTTCCCATTCGTGTTATGAAACTGTTGGGCATTGAGAAACTGGTGGTCACCAACGCTGCCGGCGGTATCAAACGCAGCTTTCAAGCAGGAGAATTGATGTTGATTGACGATCACATCAATTTCTTGGGGTTTGCCGGCAACCATCCCTTGCGCGGGCCCAACCTGGATGAATTTGGCACCCGCTTCCCTGATATGAGCCAGGCTTATGACCGCGAATACAAAGACAAAGCGCGCAGTACAGCCCGCCAATTGGGCATCCCTTTGCACGAAGGCGTCTATTGCTGCCTATCAGGCCCCACTTTTGAAACCCCTGCCGAATTGCGCTTCATGCAAACAATCGGGGTGGATGCTGTCGGTATGTCCACCGCCCCAGAAGTGACCGTAGCGCGTCATGCTGGCATGCGTGTCTTGGGCATCTCCTCTATTACCAACATGGCTTCTCTGGATGGTGAACACCAGGCTTCGCACGAAGAGGTGCTGGAGTATGGCACGCGTGTCGCTGCTCACCTAAAAGAATTACTGCTGACTTTGTTGCCACAACTCTGATCCTATCAGGTTAATGCATGCGCGCGTTTATTGAATTTGTCAAATCGATCGAGATATGGTTCTACATCGTCATTGGCGTTGTAGCACTGCTGTATTCTCAAAAACTATTCGCTGCCCTGGACGCAGTACGTCTGGCAACTTTCCGATTGGAGCGTGAGATCGCTGTACGCCAGCTGCGCTCTTCCATACTTACCTTGATGGGGCTTTTAGGATTGGCCGGCGTGATCTTTATCTCGATCACCTTTGTATCACCCCTCATCCCCTGGGATGGAAGCCTGCCTACCCCCACCCTGGATTTACTCGCAGTGCCCACCATGACCCTGGAACCAACCGAAGAGTTGGTGCTATTTCCATCCGAAGTCACCCCCACACCATCCATGGATGGTAACTACTGCGTTGAAGGCATATTAGAATGGACCTTCCCGGTGGACGGTGAAGAAATCAGCGGTATCATCGAAGCCCGTGGTTCGGTGAACTTTCCGGCGCTTGGTTTTTATAAATATGAATATTCACAACAAGGCAGCGATCTCTGGATTACCATCTCAGCCGGCAGTCAGCAGGTAGTCGATGACAGATTGGGCGGCGCCTGGAATACAACCACCGTTCCTTCGGGTAACTATTCACTGCGCATTGTGGCAACCGATAACGACAACAATTATCTGCCCCCCTGTACCATCAATGTCCTCATCAGTAATTAGGCGAAAGGATTCCTTCGTTCATGATCGAAATCATCACCAGCACACCCCTTGAAGCGCAAGAACTTTTCTCCATGAACCGTGCCTATCATACCCAGTATGCCTGGCAGATGCACCGCAAGGTGACCAAAGAAGAATTAAATGTCAAATTTCAACGGGTGCGCCTGCCGCGCGAAATGCTTGTCCAGCCTTCACTGACAGCAGAAGAACAATTGGAGATCAATCTGTCAGCTGATATCGTCATGATCGCTCAAAAAAATCAAAATCCTGCTGGCTTTGTCGCCCTCAAAGAGCATAACAGCACCGGTGTAGTCGAAATTGTTGACCTTGTGGTGCGCCAGAATTACCGCCACGAAAAGGTCGGCTCCAAGCTTGTGTACACCGCCCAGGACTGGGCATCACATCAGGGCTGCCAGCGCTTACTGGCTCGTGTAACCACCAAAAATGATCCTGCCATCCAATTATTGGAGAGCAATGGCTTTGCCTATTGCGGCTTCCAGGAATTTCTGCTCTCACGTCGTGATATTTATCTCCATTATGGTTTGTTCCTGCGATAGACTATAATCTGTTGTAATGACTGCTGTCCTGATCACCCTTAATGAAATTATCACCGCTGGCGTCGCCATAACAGCGTTTGCCCTGCTATTATATTCTCTCGCCTTCAATTTGCGTGATCGTGTCGCCATGTCATTTTCATTGTTAATGGTAATCATTGTTACCATCAATGCTGCTGATGCCATCGCCGGCAACAGCAACAGCCCCGCGGTGGTTGAATTGCTGATGCTGCTGCAATGGGCAGCCATCATCTGGCTGCCGGCAGGGATGACCTTGTTCTCAGGCGCCCTATTGTTCACCACCGGCAAAGCCATCCGTAAAAAACTGCACCTGATACCTTTCTTGATCTCTGCGATCTTCACCGTATTGCTGGTGTGGGGGCAATTGTTGGGAGACATCATCCAGGATGCATCCCCTGCCCCGCACTTCACGCCAACCGTGTGGAGCGCTTTGTTCGTCGGGTATTATTCCATCACGTTATTCATCAACCTCAATAACATCTATCGCGCCAGGCTGCGCACGCGTGCCACCACTACCCGCCGGCGCATCAGTTATCTGCTATTCAGCAGTTTAGCGCTCAGTGTCGGCTCATTCCCCTATCTCATTTACAGTTCAGACATCGCCAACCAGTTACCCCAGGTTTTCTGGCTTCTTGCACTTGTTTTTAATATCTTTACCGGTATTTTTATCGTTATCATGGCGTATGCGGTGGCTTTTTTCGGGGTCACCCAACCGGACCGCGTAGTGAAAAATCGTCTGGCGCGCTGGCTCTTGCAAGGGCCTGTCACAGCCGTGCTGACATTGGGCGTTGTCACCATCGTGCGCCGTTTGGGAGATCGCATGGGCAACCCCTATTCTGCGTTGGTGCCAATCAGCATGGTTTTTTGCGTGCTGCTGTTTGAATATCTCATCGTCATCTATGGAAAAAAGATCGAACAAATACTATTCTATGGCGCAAATCACAAAGATGTCAGGCTGTTGGAAACCCTACAGGAACGCTTATTCACCCATGCGGATGTCCAGCAGTTGATCGAAACCACCCTGGCATCCATTCGCGACCTGACTCGCTCCAATTTCGCCTTTGTTGCCAATGTCAATGACACCCAATTGGACTTGATCGCCCAATCAGGTGTGTCAAGTGACCAACCGCGCAGTCGATTCTTTCCCGAAATTCTTGTGTTATTCAAACAGCGCAGCAAATCCCTCAGCCACCTTGCCTATGACCAATATACCCTCCTGCCCTTACACTCAACTGCCCCGCTGCTGGCAGACAACGAAGGTGATTCGCCAGAATTGATCGGCATGTTGGGCATCGAGGGCTTCGAATACGATTCACTGGATGAAGACCAGGCAGAAAGCCTGTCCCTGCTGCAAGAACGAATCTCAATGACTTTGGAAGACCGACGTGCGCAGGAACGTGTCTTTCTCTCCCTGCAAGCCCTCACCCCTGAACTGGAACGCTTGCAGCAGCTGCGCGCCATCACCCGCTTCAACGAAGAAAAAGGCGCCTTGCTTGAAACCACCAACACCAATTTTGGTGAGGTCGCCCAGTGGGTCAAAAACGCTCTCACCCATTTTTGGGGAGGTCCCAAATTAACTGAAAATCCGCTGAATGAGCTGCTCAGTCTTGATTCCATCAGTGATGATGACGAATTGTCCAGCTCTAACCAATTACGTAATGTTCTGCGTGAAGGCATCCAGCAATTGCGCCCGCAGGGAAGCCAGCAATACACCAATGAATGGCTGCTGTACAACATCCTTGATATGAAATTCATGAAAGGCATGAAGGTGCGCGAAATTGCCGCGCAATTGAGCCTCTCAGAAGCCGATTACTATCGCAAACAACGCATTGCCATTAATGAACTCACCAAAGTGATCATGACCATAGAAGGGAAAGTACACCAAAGAGACAATGGCGGGCAGGAGTAGGAAATTATGGTAGAATGTACAATCAACAGCCACACGATTACAATCTTGTGGGCTGATCGATTAACAATCAGAGGTAACAGCCATTCCCCGCAAATGAAATGAAAGAAACAATGTCAACCGCTCGAAGCGGTTTCATTTGCTTGTTTTCATCGATTTACAGACGCGCAGGTTTAAATTGATCTACAGGTATTTGAGGTGCGGAAAACACAATGAACGATCAGGATATTATTGGTAGCAGCAACAAGAATCATCAAGCCCAACAATCAGCCATGGATGAAGGCTGGTGGTCCTCCATAATGGAGGAAGACGCAACTGCGGAGTCATCAGAACTCTACCGCGATCACAACACGGAATATAGCTTCGATCTTGAAAAAGTAGATTGGGTTTTTGTTGAAGAACTGTATGCCAAAGATGCCATCATTGAACTGATGCCATCAGGGTACAATCGTGGCGGTTTGTTGGTGGATGGCGAAAACATTCAGGGATTTGTCCCGGTATCACACCTCAACAAATTAGCCGGCGTTGACGATGAAGATGAACGCTATGCCATCTTAATGAGCTACCTCGATCAACCCATTCAACTGAAGGTGATCGAATGCAGTCAGCAGCAGCGGCGTATCGTTTTTTCGGAAAGAGCAGCATTGGCAGGTGAGGGCCAGCGCAACAACGTGTTTTCGAGCCTCGAACCCGGGCACCTGGTTAACGGCAAGGTCACCAACATCACCGACTTTGGCGTGTTTGTTGATTTGGGCGGGGTAGAAGGCCTGATCCATATCTCTGAACTTTCGTGGGGCAGGGTGAAAAACGCTGCCGACCATGTCACCATCGGTGACACCGTCCAGGTGAAAGTGCTTCAGATCAACGAACAGAGCGGTCGTATCGCTCTCAGTCTGAAACGCCTGCAACCCAATCCGTGGGAGTCAGTTGCCCAAAGATACCACCTTGGCGAACAAACATCAGCCATGATCACCTCCGTGGCGCACTATGGCGCCTTCGCGCGCCTGGAAGAGGGCATCGAAGGACTCATCCATGTCTCTTCCCTGTCAAAATTCTTTATGATCCAAAACCCCCAGGATTCCATTACACCTGGAACGGCAGTTACCGTTAAAATATTACATATCGACACAGACCGCCATCGACTTGGCCTGGGTCTGGTCGCCATCGAATGACACAAAAAAACAACAAAGCACAATTAAACACCCAGAAAGCTGACCTCACCCCCATTGATACGCGGGATGGGCGATTTGCCTTTCCATTTGCGCGTTATCGTTGGGATATCTTCGGATGGCTGATGATCACTTTGGCATTCATCAGCTTGATCGGTCTGCTTGAATG
>DSBE01000009.1 GCA_011053085.1 Chloroflexota bacterium | reverse complement strand
GATTTAATCAACTCGGCAGTTTTTTGCAGGGCTTCTTCCCATGATGCCGGTTCAAGTTTGCCATTGGTGCGAATCATCGGGGTAGAAAATTTTTCCGCTTCGTCAAACTCGTGTAGTTTGGTCCAGCGGCCATATTTACAGATCACGCCGGTATTAATCGCGTTGTCATAGTCGCCATCAATCTTGATGATATTATTGTCGCGGTAAAAGACCTCAATGCCGCATCCGATCGAACAACCTGTGCAGATACTTTTAACAGATTCGGATTCTTTTGTCAGCCCCAGGTAGGATGAACGATTGTCCATCATGGCACCGGTCGGGCAATTCTGTACACACATACCGCAGGAAACGCAGGTGCTTTCGCCCAAAGGGACATTCAAATCGGCGATAATCATGCTGGATGCACCGCGCATCTCAATGCCCAGGGTGTTATTGCCGACCATTTCGTTGCAGGTACGCACACAGCGACGACAGAGAATGCAGCGGTTCGCCTCATGGGTGAACCAGGGATGTGAGGCGTCTACGCGGAAGGTTGACCAATTGGGCTGGATCATCCAATGGGTCATATCCTGTTCATAGGCTGAATTTTGCAGCTCACAATCACCACCGCTGACCTGGCAGTAGGGGCAGAAATGGTTACGCTCAGAGAAAATCATCGATAGCACGAATTTCCGCGCTTCGGTGATTTTGGGTGTGCTGGTAGTAACTTCCATGCCTTCGCTTGCGGGGATGGTGCAGGAAGGCATAAGCGTTCGGGCACCCTTAATCTCAACCAGGCAAAGACGACAACCGCCGTAGGGGGCCAGGTGTGGATGGTCACACAAAGTAGGGATATGAATCCCATTGTGTTGTGCGGCACGCAGAACGGTGGTTCCCTCTGTTACTTCAATTTGTTTTCCATCAATTGTCAGATGAATCATAATTTCTCTCCAATTTTATTGTGCGATTTCAATGTGCGTGGGCTAAATAATATCTACGGCATTGAAATTACAAACCGATTCACAGATGCCGCAGCGGGTGCAGATATCTGGATCAATGACATGAACTTTTTTGCGTTCACCGGTGATTGCGTTCACAGGGCAGTTGATCGCACACAACGTACAACCCGTACAATTTTCTTCGTTGATGACGAACTTGATCAGTGCACGGCAGGTTTTTGCGGGGCAGCGTTTCTCGTAAATATGGGCTTCATATTCATCGCGGAAATGCTCCAAGGTGCTGAGCACCGGGTTGGGCGCGCCCTGGCCAAGACCACACAGACTGTCCTGTATGATTTCGCGGCAAAGGGTTTCGAGCAATTCCAGATCGCCTCCTCTTCCCTCGCCATTGCAAATACTGGTCAATATTTCAAGGATGCGACGAGTACCTACGCGGCAGGGAACGCATTTTCCACAGGATTCGTCCTGGGTGAACTCCATAAAGAAACGGGCGATATCAACCATGCAGGTGTCTTCATCCATGACGATCATGCCGCCAGAACCCATGATTGATCCGGCTGCTGTTAGCGACTTATAGTCAACGGGAATATCAAGGTATTTTTCTGGCAGGCAGCCACCCATCGGGCCGCCAGTCTGTACAGCTTTGAAACCTTTACCATCTTTAATGCCGCCACCTACGTCAAAAATAATTTCACGCAAAGTAATGCCGAATGGCACTTCAATAAGGCCGGGTTTGTTGAGATCTCCTGCCAGGGCGAATGTTTTCGAACCTTTGCAGTTTTCAGTACCCATGGAGGCAAACCATTCTGCGCCTTTGAGAATGATCTGCGGGACATTGCCGTAGGTTTCCACATTGTTAATGTTGGTTGGTTTGCGCCATAAACCGCTTTGTGCCGGAAAGGGAGGGCGTGGGCGTGGTTCACCGCGGCGCCCTTCCACTGAAGACATCAATGCAGTTTCTTCGCCACAAACAAATGCGCCAGCGCCCATGCGGACTTCAAGATCAAATGAAAAGTTGCTGCCGAGGATGTTATTGCCGAGAAGACCAGCTTCACGGGCTTGTTCGATGGCATGTATCATGGTTTTCACTGCCTGGGGATATTCAGCACGGCAGTAGATGTATCCCTGTGAAGAACCAACCGCATAAGCACCGATCAACATACCTTCGATGACGGCATGCGGGTCAGTTTCCAACAAGAGGCGGTTCATAAACGCACCGGGATCTCCTTCGTCTGCATTGCAGATCATAAACTTCGGTGATCCTTGTGCGCCACGAGCAAAACGCCATTTTAGGCCAGCGGGAAAGCCGGCACCACCTCGCCCTAAAAGACCTGAGGCAAGTACTTCATCAATCACCTCTTCAGGCGTCATTGATTGAAGCGCTTTACCGATAGCGAGGTAGCCATCTTTGGCAATATATTCATGAATATCATAAGGATCAATGACACCGCTGTTCCGGAGGACAACGCGCACTTCTTTCTCAGTAGGCGCTTTTAACTCATCAGATCCTTGAATCTGAAAGTCTGGCGATGATCTCTTTTGTTCAAAATCCAAAACAGCTTGTTTATGGATCTGGGTTAAATTTTCATGGGTCTCTATCAAAGTCATATTCAATCTCCTCATGAATCGAGTAAAGGTATCAGTCCTGATACTTCTTCAGTAATTTTGGCATTTTGCTGGCGGACAGTTTACCGAACAATTCCTCATCGATGGTAATGACTGGGGCTTGCGAACAGGCGCCAACACAACGGCATGCTTCAATTGTTATTGCTCCATCGGATGTCGTTTCGCCAATTTTGATCCCAAGAACCTGTTCGGCTTTTTCGATCAATTGGTCAGCGCCGCCAACATAGCATGCTGTACCGAGGCAGAATTTTATGGAGTGTTTCCCGCGGGGAGCTGCTGTGAAAAATGAATAAAAAGTAACAACACCGCGAATAGAGCTCAGCGGCACGTTCATTTCGCTTGCTACATATTCTTGTAAGGGCGCTGAAAGATAACCGATCTCATTTTGCAACTCTGTACAAACCACCATGGTAGCGCCAGGTTTGTTGCGGTTTCTTTCGATAATGGAATCAATGAATGTTTTCTGTTCAGGAATTGTCAGCGGGTTGGGAATTGTGGTTGATACTGTTTCCATATAAACTCCATTCTTTGTGATCGACTTGCCAAATCAGTGCAAAAAAAATGCCTGCAGTGGTTAAGGTTGTGTGAACCACTATCAGTTGGGTGTTGAGTAATTATTGCTTATTAACGAATTTCTTATAACTCTGTTCGAAAATTCACAATGTCAGAAAGCATTATAACATCATTCTTTCTGAAGGTTTGCTATAATAAGTCATGTTTAAACAGACGTTAATCCCATAATAAGAGGTGTTTTTTCATGCAGCAATCGCCAGTGCAATCCATAAAAGGAACCCGCGACTTTTATCCAGAATTGTTCCAAACCCGAGAGTGGTTGGTGTCAAAAATAAAGAAGGTTTCAGAAGCGTTTGGATACCAGCCATATGAAGGCCCCTACCTTGAGAAATTAGAGCTTTACGCTGCCAAATCGGGTGATGAGCTGGTGAAAGAACAGGCGTTTTGTTTTGAAGACCGGGGAGGAGAATTTATTTCGCTGCGACCGGAACTGACACCCACCCTCGCCCGTATGGTCGCTCAGAAGCAGAGACAACTGGCCTTCCCTCTCCGGTGGTATCAATTTGGGCCATTTTGGCGCTATGAGCGACCGCAAAGGGGGCGATCAAGGGAGTTTTTCCAGTGGAATATCGACTTGTTGGGGGTAAATTCTGCAGCAGCGGATGCCGAGATGATATGTATCTGTGCTGCCTTTTTTGAATCGGTTGGGCTGACACCTGACACGACAAAAATTCAGATTAACCATCGCGGATTAATGGACGGCGAACTTAACCGAATAGGGATTGTGCCTGAACAGAAAAAGGATGTGTTTCGTTTGATCGACCGCCGCGGAAAAATGAATGAAGCAGCGTGGTGCAAGTACGCCGTAGATTTGGGGTTGGCAACTGCCCAAATAGAAGGTATAGCTGATTTATTGATGAATAGCGATCTTTGGAAATCATCTGATGATTTGGCGAGGATCAATGAAGCCGTCAAGGCTGCAGGTTATGAGGCATACGTAGAATTTACCCCGACTATCATACGTGGATTGGATTACTACACGGGGACAGTGTTTGAAGCTATGGATATTCGTGGCGGAAGAGCCCTTTTAGGTGGTGGACACTACGATAATCTGGTGGGGGATGTAGGAGGGGAGCAATTGCCTGGTGTCGGATTTGCTATGGGCGATGTGATGATTTCAGTTGTCCTGGAAGATTATGGGTTGCTGCCAGATTATGAAGGTTTATCCGATACGGTGATGGTGACTATCTTCGATGAGACCACCCAAACGGCAAGCCTTGCTCTGGCAAGTATGCTGCGGTCACAAGGTATAAAGGCCAGTTTGTATCCAGAAACTGAGAAACTGGTAAAACAATTCAAGTACGCTGACAGGATGGGGATGGCAGTCGCGCTGGTACTTGGCCCTGATGAAATCGCCAATAATACCATCGCGGTAAAGGACTTACGTTCACGCAACCAGGTCGAGGTGCCGGCAGCAAAGATCATTGAGACAGTCAATAAATTTCTTGCTTAAGTCGCGCGTCGTGTGATATACTCTTGTGCGCTGTCGATGGTGGCTGTAGCTCAATGGCAGAGCACTGCACTGTGGATGCAGTTGTTGTGGGTTCAAGTCCCATCAGCCACCCTTCATGAAACCGCTACCATGAGCGGTTTTTCTTTTTAACGACTTCCTTTTGTTTGTAATGGATGTCTGGGAGGGTCCGTAGCATTTCGGCTGCTGTTTCTGCGGTGATATCACGCTGCGGCATCCCTAACATTTCAAAACCAACCATGAATTTCTTCACAGTTGCTGATCGAAGCAGAGGCGGGTAAAAATGTGCATGAAAATGCCATTCAGGATGGCTTTTGTCGTCATAAGGGGTTCCATGGAAGCCCATCGAATAGGGGAAGGAGGTTTCAAATAGATTGTCATATTTGATCGTCAAGCGGCGAATAATGTCTGCGAGATCGTTGCGTTGTGTTTTGTTTAAACCAGGCATACTGCTGACATGTTCATTGGGGAGCAGCAATGTCTCAAATGGCCACACCGCCCAAAAAGGCACAACGACGGTGAACGAGTCATTTTGAAGGACAATCCTTTCGGTTTCTGCCTGCTCCTGAATGAGGTAATCACACAACAAGCATGTGTTATGGGTATTGAGATATTGCTGTTGTTGTTCTGTTTCTTTGGCCGGTTCGTCCGGCACATGCCCTGTTGCCCAGATTTGACTGTGGGGGTGCGGCTGAGAGCATCCCATGACTGCGCCTTTGTTTTCAAACACCTGCACATATTGGATGAACGATTTTGCACCGAGTTCAGCGATTTGCTCTGCCCAGGTATTGATGACAGGCACAATCTCCTCTGTGGTCATTTCCGCCAAACTCAGGTTGTGTTTCGGTGAGAAACAAACCACCCGGCATATGCCCGGCACCTCTTCAGCAATAAAAAAGCGTTGATCCCTGGATTGGTGGTCTGTTTCATCCGAAGGAGGTAACAGCGCCGGAAAATCATTGTCAAAAACAAATGTTGTGGTGTATTGGTCGTTCACTGCGCCTGAATTTCTGGTATTTCCCGGGCAGAGGTAACAACCAGGATCATAAGCGGAGAGATTTTCTCCGGGTGATTTCTCTTTTTGGCCTGACCAGGGCCGTCTGGCTCGATGGGGAGATACCAGCACCCATTGGCCTGTTAATGGATTGTAGCGGCGGTGAGGAATTTGTCTGTTCATTGGACTCCTTTGTTGTTGGCTCATTTGTGGCTGGCTTGATTGAAATCAGCGCTCATAAATAAGAAGGCTCCACCCATCAGCATAAACATGGGTACTATGTTCATGATCAATCGACCACGCAGAAAACTTTCCAGCAGGATATAAGTTAATGGTGATAAAAATGCAACCAATCCACCGGCCACTTCAAACTGAAAACTTAACCCGACACTGAGAATGAATAGAAACATACAGACCACCTGGCTGATGCGAATCCAGTTTGTGGCCATCATGCGCAGATCGGCGCCGATCATGTTGCGGAATTGAAAAAGCAAGATAAGGGCTAAGGGCACTGATATGAGGAATCCCACAAAACGAACAGTTTTTCTGGCAACCATTCACAACTCCTTTCCAATTCGTCTGCCTGGTTACAAACTATATTATACGCATCAACCTGTATCTTGTTGATATCTGGTGGGGATTTGATAAAGTTCTTCGTAAATATCGTGGGCATTGAGTCCCAATATTGTCAGGAATTGCCCGGCAGGCAGGTCGATGTTGCTTTTATATTGCGAATCAGCCATGAGGGTGTCAATATCTGTATGTTTTTGCAGGAGGCCACGGATATCCAGGTTGTATAACAGGATGCCAAAGGGTGTTTCCAGATCATATTTCGACAGTGGTATTGCCATACTGTTGTTTGAGTGGTCAGTTAAAGGGGTATGGTCTGGATTGGTTTCCGGGAGCAGCGCGCTTACCTCGGTCAGCCATGTCGAAAGGGAAAGCGACAAGGAATTGCGCATAGCCAATTCATTCAAGGCGACATCACGGTGTTCGCCAGGATCAGATGCAAGGTGATGGAGTTCTTCCCGGTTGTCTTCAAAGAATCGGATCAGTTTCCAATCATCCTGACGAATAGCCGCCGCTGGGGTGCCGCCCTGATTGCCATAATGGGGATAATGCCAAAAGATGCCCTCTCTATCTAAAGTTTTTCCGCCTAATAATAGGGGCTTCAAGCTCAGGCCATCTAAGGACTGTTCTGATGGCAAAGGTAATTGCGCAATGTCAAGAATAGTTGGATAAAAGTCGGGGCTGGATACGGGAACTGAACAGAATGTGGATGGTTGAACTGTGTTCTTCCAGCTGATAAATAAGGGTTCGCGGGTACCTCCCTCGTACATCCAGCCTTTGCCCTCACTGAAGGGGAGGTTTGAGGTAGGGCTGCCTTCTGAGGTTGCCAAACCGCCGTTGTCGGTGGTAAAGATGACAACGGTGTTCTCATCCAGTCCCTGCTGTTTGAGCGATTCTAACAACCGCCCGATGTTTGCATCCAAGGCATAGATCATGGCGGCATACTGAGGATCAGATTGAATAACCCTTCGCATAATGCGGCGATCTTTTTTGTGATCACACGGAAAATGTTCTCCTGCGATAAACGGGTTCAGTACATCCAACCCCATCGCATGTGCCTTCTGTTGAAAATATTCCACATACTCTTGCGGTGCCTGTATGGGATTATGAACACTTTAGTAGCAGAGGTTGAGAAAGAAGGGGCGGTCGGTTTGGCGGTTAGTAACCAGTGAAATTGCCTCATCGGTTAATCGGTCTGTAAGATATTCTCCATCCGGTCCATCCTCCAAGGTAGGAATGTGATACGGGCTGAAATAACCGGCAGGTGGATGTCCAAATTGGCAGCCAGCGATATTGATATCAAAGCCGTGGTGTTCGAGGTAGTATGGTTCATCGCCAAGATGCCATTTGCCGATATGCCAGGTCTGATAACCACCATCAGACAATGATGCTGCCAGGCTTTTCACGCTGAGTGGCAAATGATCTATGTAGGGTGCATCAATCAATCTGCCTTTTGAAGGGTGATCTTTGGCAGATCCAATGTAATTGGTGACACCGATTCTGGCTGGATATTGGCCTGACAAGATGCTTGCCCGGGTGGGTGAACAGACCGGGCAGGCGGCATAGGCATCGGTGAACACCATACTTTCACGAGCCAATCGGTCAAGGTTGGGGGTCTCGTAAAAAGTGGAGCCATAGAAGCCGATATCTTGACGGCCAAGGTCATCCACGAGGATGAGAATAATATTGGGTTGTTGGCTGGTGGTATACATATCAAAAATTATAATATGAAATCTTAACGAGAATTGGTTTTACTTTGCATACGCCTATCTACTATAATTTCCGTATTATGCTGACCGCAATGAAGTATATTCGCCAGTTCCATTTGTTTCTAGTTTTCCTTCTCGGTACCACCTTGTATCGGTGTGGTTTTACCTACGCAACGCCAGGTATTCAGAAAAGCACAGCCATTCAAGAGGATGGTCAAACCTTATTTATTGTTCCGATGCCTCAACAGGCTTCCACCTTGACTCCGACCATTGAACCAAGCACAATAACACCTGCAGTGCCAACTTTTACCGCAACTTCCTCTGAGATAAAGGAGGAGGATACAGATTCTGTCAAGGTCCCATTTTTCGTACAATCGTAAAGTAGAAAAACGGGCAGTTCATTTGGGTTGATATTGATAGGGCGGAACTCCGCCAAGCGCCTCATGGGGGCGAATTTCATTGTATTCTTCTAACCAATCTTCCGTGATACTCCTCACCTCCTCCAGGGAATCAAACAAATAAGCATCTAAAACAGCTTCGCGATATGTACGGTTGAATCGTTCAATATATGCAT
>DSBE01000185.1 GCA_011053085.1 Chloroflexota bacterium | reverse complement strand
GTGCAGCAGGTATTCAGAAATCGTCCACAGGAACAGGCCGATCAACACCCCTGGCGGGATGAACAGCCAGCCTGCACCAGCGGGGCGCAGGGCAAATGCGCGCCACAGGAAAAATGCTACCACGGGCACCCAGATCACCAGCACAGTGATGGGCGAAATGTGGGAGAAAAATTCCAGAAAATCGGAATCAAACAGGCGGACAGGGTCGTTAATTTCGTTATCGATACCGGTGGGGACAGGGCGACGGGACATGGGAGACTCCTGTAGAATGAAGAGGGAGTGGATCAGATAGCTTCATTATAACCGATGATGCGCTGCCTTCGATGAGAATGGCTGTTGGCAGGCATGGGTGCAAAAAGACAGGGCAAATTTTGCAGACCAATCATCACCTGAACTGTTCGGTTTTTGTTAAGATTCATGGAAGATAGAGAAATTTGCCTGATTGACAGGGTTCGCCGGTACCAAACCGCCACATATGGGCATAAAGATGGGAATAAGCGTGCAACCAGTTGCCGTATCTGGCTTAAGGTTAAAAATTGTTGCCCTGAGCGGTTGTTTTTTGTACACTAAAACCAAAGGGAAGTGAACAGCGTTCACCCCCAGGAGTGACGAAATGGACACGATAACGATCCAAAGGATCAGCAGCGCAACCACCACACGCCGCAAGATCGTCGATATCGCCACCCGGATCATTGAAGCAGACGGTCAAGAAGCACTCTCGATGCGGCAGCTGGCGCAGGCCATCGGGTTAAGCCCGGCTGCGCTCTACAAACATTTTGACGGCAAAGAAGCCATCCTGCAAGCAGTGCGCGAGCGTGCGCTCAAGCGCATGGCGCATGCCTTTGCGGAAACCGAGCGGCTGAACGGCAACCCGCTGGATGATGTGCGCACCGCCTGCCGCACCCTGCTGGCGTTCGCCGTTGAGCAGCCGCAGTTATACCTGCTCATCTATGAGCGCTATGACCATGCCCGCCCCAACTACAAAGAGATCTTCAACACCCTGCACTTCCGCTACATGCAGAAAAAACTGCGCCAGGCGCGCAAGATGGACCTGCTGAATCTGCCGCCGGGTTTCAACGAAGAATTGCTGGTGCTGCAGTTGTGGACCTGCATCCATGGCTGTGTCATCCTGCGCCATTCATTGATGGCAGGCGAACAAGTCTTTCACGAGGTGTCGGAACGCATGCTAAATACCATGCTGGACAACCTGGAGAACCCGCAGGATCAATGGCAGGTGCCGCGCCAGGCAGATCAATGATCGCGCGGCAGCCAGGCGGGGGCGCCTTTTGGTTGGGGATGTGCGCCATACAGCCAGCGGTCTAACTTGACATATGTCTGTCGAAAGGCGGCGGAACGCTGGATGCCCTGCTGCAGCAGATTGTGGGTCCAATGGTCGCTGTGCGCCAGCGGACAGACCGCCATGCAGCGGCCGCAATCAGTGCCGGCGCGTGTCCAGAAATGGTAACAGCGCTGCTGGTCAATCTGCCAGCGCAAGGCGCCGTTTATCATGATGCGCTCCCCGGTGGGAATGGCTTTGCCGGGGCAGTTCGCAGCGCATACGTTGCATCGATTGCAGAAATCGATGATGGCATGGTCAGGTTGATAATCATGTGCTTGCAAGGGCAGGTTGGTGGTCACCACCGCCAGGCGCACGCGCGGGCCCTGCCGCGGCGTCATTAACAGGCCCATGCGGCCGATCTCGCCCAGCCCGGCGTCGCGCGCCACCAGCGGGCAGATAACCTGGTAGCTGCCGTCAATATGGGCGCGTGCTTCATAGCCCATGGCGCGGATGGCGGCGGCCAGCATCACGGCGGTCAGGCCGGCCCGGGCATATTGCCGGGCAGATTCCGCCATCACCGGCTGGCGCGGGGCGCTTATGATGTTTTCCCGCGCCATTTCTGTCGTCAATGCGATGGCATGGGTGTGGTTTAATGCAATTTCTTGTCCCCATTCTCCCGCCCCTCTGCCGACATGGGAATAGATATGGACTGGCTTTAATGCGGTAACACCAACATCCAGCGCACCGAAAAATTTTGCCAACCCGCAAAGGTAAGCAGTTCTTTCTTCAGCAGGGATGTCGATCTTGTCAGGGGCAGCTTCACCATCGACCAGGCTGCGCAGGCTGCCGACCGCAGCAAAACTGGCATGGGCAGCCGCATCCATCAAGCGCGAAGAAAGCTCCTGCCGGTTGTGCCAGCTGTTTTGACGAATGGCTTCATCCCCTGCCAAATCCTCAGGGTGTTGTCGGTAATAATCCTGATAGTTGGTTGAATCAGGCCGCATGCGCATGCGCGCAAACATGATGCGGCGCTCATCATAACGCCGCCGGGGATGTTGCGCGGGCTCCTGGTGCTTTTTGCCCGGCACAAAGAACAAAAAGGCGAGGAGAATGTACAGCCCAAGCATGGCATACAGGGCAGCCTGTGCAGCGATACCGCCCAGCCACGCAACGACGGTTGCGGAGGCGGTTAACATAAGCAGACTGCCCAACACTTTCCAGCCGGCGCGCCGCTCCTGCTCACGAAACGAGATGCTGGCAAAACTGGCCAAGAAGAAAAATAGCGGCAGAGCAGCCAGGATTAAGGCAATTGTAGTAATGCTCATGGATTAACCCGGTTATCCTACTGTCTTTTCATTGTGCGTCATAGTGTTCACTGTTGCTTTCCTCTGCGATGACGAATGGCTGGATCTCGCGCAGGATGGCTTTTTCGTCCTGCTGGGCAAAATATAACTCCCAGCGCAGCTGAAGATTCATCCAGAAATCGACGCTGGTGTTGAAGAACTTCGCCAGGCGCAGCGCTGTGTGGGGTGTCACACCGCGTTTGCCATGCACGATCTCATTAACACGCTGATAGGGCACATGAATGCGGTCGGCCAGCTGACGCTGGGTCAACCCCATTGGTTGGAGAAACTCTTCCAGCAGCATATCTCCGGGGTGTGTGGGTGTGCGGTTGGTCGGGACACGGACCATAAAAACCTCTCTTAGTGGTAATCTACGATTTCCAACTTGTCTGGGCCTTGTGTTGTCCAGACAAAGCAAATTCGATATTGTTGGTTGATGCGAATGCTGTGTTGCCCCAGGCGTTCACCGGACAATGTCTCCAGATGATTGCCGGGAGGGGCGCGCAAGTCTGATAACTGACTGGCGGAATCTAACTGGTCCAGTTTTCTGGCAGCCACTTTCCAAAGCACATTTGGCAATGCGTTGCGGGCGTTTTTGTTATTGATGCCATTGTATATGGCTTCGGTGCCAGTGTCTTTAAATGACTGGATCATAATAGCATGATATCACGGATATCATGCTATTACAAGTGCTTGGAAAAAGTCGGATGTCTCTGGCGGAAGGAATACTCGTCAAACAATCATTCGTCGTGGGTGTTGTTCAAGCCCTGCAGGCGGTAGGAGTACAGCGGGAAGACGGCGGCAGCGCCCAGCAAACCAGCTTTGTCGCGGAAGCGCGCCGGTTTGATCTCCACCAGTTCCTGCGGCACCAGGCGGCATTGTTCGGCAATTTGTTCTTCGATATAGGGCAGGAACATGTCATAGCTGCCCATTACACCACCGCCCAGTGCGATGACTTCTGGCACAAATTGCGTGACCAGGTTGGCAATACCCACGCCCAGATAGCGCCCTTCCAGCGCCACCATTGTCTGGGCTTCTGCCACGCCGTTGGCAGCCAGGTTGCATATCTCCTTGGCTTTGAGCGGTTCTTCAGGGAACTCCTCGCGCCAGCGCAGCTCCATGGCAGTGCCGCTGGCAAGTGATTCCCAGCAGCCGTGCGCCCCACAGAAACAGGCTGGCCCCCTGGCGTTGATGTCAATGACATGGTGGCCGCATTCAGGATGCGCCCCATCCACCCCGCGGTATACCTGTCCATCAATGATCACGGATACGCCGATGCCGGTGCTGACGCAGATGAAGATGAAGCTGCGCGCGCCCTTGCCCGCCCCCCAGGTATATTCGCCCATGGCGGAAGCGATGGCGTCATTGTCAGCAAACACCGGCAGACGCAGCTGGTGAATCAGGGTGGAGAGCAGCACATTGCCCTCCCATTTGGGTAGAAAGGCATTTTTACCCAGGATACCGCGGTGGTAATCCACCGGACCGGTGACTGCGCAGCCCACGCCTACCAGGGGAACGCCATGGGAGCGGCTTAACTGTTTGAGTTCATCTGCAATCGGCACGATGGCTGCATGCGCGTCCAGTTCTGCATCGGTTTCCCACTGCACAGAATCGATCAACTCGCCTTTTTCAGTCACCAATCCAACGGCGATCTTGTTGCCGCCCACATCCACTGCGCCAATGATCGCGTCCATGTCAGTTCCCTTTGATCTCTTGGATAAAGCGTTCGGTGATCGAACGCGGGCGGGTGATGGCGCTGCCGACTGTCACGGCGAATGCACCTTCCGACAGCATACGGCTGGCTTGCTGGGGGGTGGCAATGCGTCCTTCGGCGATGATCGGCACCTCGGTAGCCTGACACAGGCTCCTCACCAGGCGGTAATCGGGCTGGCTGGATTGATGGCTGTCAGCGGTATACCCGGAGAGAGTGGTGGCGATGAAGTCAGCGCCGGCTTCTGCGGCGGCAAGCCCTTCTTCACAAGTGGCGATATCCGCCATCACTAACGCGCCGGTCTCGGCTTTCACGCGCTGGATAAACTCCGGCGCAGTAAGGCCTTCCGGGCGCGGCCGACCGGTGCCGTCCACGGCGATGATGTCTGCGCCGGCTTGTGCCACCGCGCGCGCATGTTCCAACGTTGGCGTGATACGCACGGCGAAGCCTTCGATGTCAAATTTGTACAGCCCGATCAGGGGAAGTTGAATCTTCTCGCGGATAGCGCGGATATGGCCGGGGCTGTCAGCGCGGATGGCAACCGCCCCGCCCAACACCACCGCCTGCGCCAGCGCTGCCATGATGGCGGCGTCGTTCAGCGGGTCAAGCTGCGGCTTGTCTGCGTCGGGCTGTACCGAAACGATCAACCCGCCGCGAATGTGGTCCAATATAGCCTGATAGTCCATGAGTTGCACCTTTCTTTATGGGGAAGGATTATTCAGACAGCTTTTCGGTGATAAGGTCGATCAGTTCGCCCACATCTGAAAGGTCAATCACTTCCCACTCTTCAAATTCAATCTCGAAATCTTCTTCGATCGCCATCAACAGCGTCATGTGTGACATCGAGTCCCAGCCGTCGATGTCATTCGCGGTGGTATGGCGGTCAATCTCGATCTCGTCATCTTCAAACACCATTTGAAACACTTCAGTTAATTGTTCAAGAATTTCCAACTCATACCTCCAGAGTTGATATATCCCCCAGGTCTTCACCCAGGTAGTCGGCTTTCAACACTCTGCGCATTATTTTACCACTGCGGTTCTTGGGCAGGCTCTCACGCAGGTGGTATTCACTCGGCACCGCGATGGGCGACAGGCGGTTGGAGATATGAATGCGGCATTTGATTTCCAATTTGCGATCCCAGGCAAGCCCGGGTTTGAGGGTGATGAAGGCCACCACCTTCTCATACAGCAGCGGGTCAGGCGCGCCGATCACGGCGGCGTCAATGATCTCCGGCAGTTCCAGCAATGCGCTTTCCACCTCGAACGGCCCCACCAGGTGACCGGAGGGGTTCATGACATCATCACCGCGCCCGACAAACCAATAATAACCGTCCGCGTCCACCTTCGCCAGGTCGCCGCTCTCATAAAAATCACCCTTGAATTTGGCGGCGTAAGCCTCCGGCATGTTCAGATAACTGACGAACATGGAGGGCCAGCCTTTTTTCAAGCACAAACTGCCGATGGTGCCGGGGGTCTGGCTTCGTTCGCCATCGACGAAGATAGCCGCCTGGATGCCGCTGACCGGTTTGCCCATCGAGCCGGGTTTGACCGGCAAGCCGGGGCGGTTGACGATCATGTGCGCGCCGGTTTCGGTCTGGAACCAGGTGTCATAGATGTCTTTGTCCAGCGTGCGTTTCACCCAGTGGATGATCTCGGGGTTGAGTGGTTCGCCCACACTGTACATGCGTTTCAATGCTGACAGGTCAAACTTGCCTTTGATCTTGTCTTCTTCGCGCATCAGCATGCGCAAGGCGGTCGGCGCCGTGTACCAGACCGTGATCTTTTGTTCTTCCACCAGGCGGAACCAGTGTTCGGCATTGAACAACCCGCCAAATTGCACCAGGCTGTGCCCCAGGCTCCAGGGCGCGGTGATGCCGTAGGTGGTGCCGGTCACCCAGCCATGGTCAGCCGTGCACCAGAAAAGGTCATCGCTCTCCAGTTGCAGCACCTCCTTGACCGTCTGCTGTTGGTGGCTGATACCGCCGTGCACATGCAGCACGCCTTTGGGTTTGCCGGTGGAGCCAGAGGTGTAGTGCAGCACCGAGGGGGTGTCAGGCGCGGTCGGCGGGGTTTCATACTCATCACTGGCTTGCGCCAGCAATATTGGCAGGCTGCGCACGCTTTCGTCTTCGTCCTGATCTGCATCGACCAGCAAGATCATTTCCAACGCAGGCAGCCCATCGATCACATCGCGCATGCGCCGCAACAGGCTTTGTTTGGTGATCAGCACTTTGGCGCCGGCATCTGACAGGCGGTCAAAGACCGCCGACCGCCCGAAATTGGAAAACAGCAAACCCGCCACCGCCTGCCGCTTCAAGATCGCCAGAAAACTAAAATACACCTCGGGCATGGGCGGCAGGTACAGGAAAATGCGGTCGCCTTTGCCATACCCCAGGTTTTTCAGCACATTGGCATAACGATTGGATTGCTGCTCCAACGCGGCAAAGGTGTAATCCGCGCACGTAAAATCCGCATCCACCCAGCGCAGGGCGGTTTTGTGGGCGTTCCCCTGCTGGCATTGATAGGTGGTGCACAACACGGCGATGTTTTGCTGTGAATTCACGGATGGCTTCCAATCATTAAAGGCAGTTGACTTTCTATGCTTTTTTATAGTAACACAGACTGCCAGCCTGCGATGCAGGCAATTTTGCTGGCAGGTATAATAGGAAGACCACTGGATGAATTTTTGTTATGATGGACGTATACAGCGGTTAACTATGCCTGGTGATCATTGAAGGAACCCCGGTGAATTTCATTCTTTTTCTCACAAGTCTCAGTTTGTTATCGGCAAGCGGTTTGCTTATCAATGGCTGTTTTTCACACCGCAAATTCATTGACTGGCTGGTCAGCCTGGTGCTGGTCTCGTTCGCCCAGCTGGTGCTGGTGATGAATATCGCCAGCGCAGTAGGACGCATGAACCAGCCCTATTTTGTCCTTCTCCTGCAACTGATTACACTGGTTATTGTCTTGCTCCTGCGTTCGTTCCTGCCGTTCACCCCATGTAAGATCCCCGCACCGCGCCGGGATTTTCTGCCGCGTAAAAAAGACTGGGCGCTGTGGCTGCTGCTGGGTGCGACCGCGATAACAATGCTCATCAACATCATCTATGTACTGGCGGTGCCGCCCAACAACAACGACTCGCTGATGATCCACCTGGCGCGCATCGGCATGTGGCACCAGCAAGGTTCCTGGCGGCCGTGGGATACCAAAGTCATCTGGCAGGTTACTTTTCCGCTCAACGCCCAACTGGTTGGCTACTGGACGCTGCTGTTCACCAATAGCGAACGTCTGTTGGGAGCCTTCCCATTGGTCAGTGGCCTGCTTTCCTCCGCGCTGGTCTATCAACTGAGCCGGTCGCTCAGCCGCAAGCCGCGCGTGGCTTTGCTGGTGGCGTTGGCATGGCTGGCGATGCCGGTGGTGCAGCTCAACCTGACCTCCACCCGCCACGATCACATCAGCACCTTTCTGTTGCTGGCAGGATTTTATTTTCTATACAACGCCAGCCAGCAAAAAAATTGTCAAATGCTATTATTGGCTGGATTAAGCCTGGGTTTGTCTATCGGCACCAATCTGGCAGTGGGCGCTTACCTGCCGGGTTTCTTTGTGATGGTGCTGGTGTTCTGGCTGGTATTGAAGCGTCTTTCGTTCCGGCAGGTGCTGGTGTTCTCTCTGGCGGCGCTGCTGGCGTTCTTCGTCTTCAGCGCGCCCATTTACCTGAGCAACTGGCAGACTTTTGGTTCTCCACTCGGGCCTGATGCCCTGGATATGACACCCTTTGGCGGTCGTCAGGCAGCGATTTCACCCCTCACACATGTGCTGCTCATGCTGGGACGCTGGGCTTACCATATGGCAGACCCGACTGGCATCCCGCAGCCTGTCGCCGGTTATCTGCTCAAACTGCAGGCGATGTTGACGAGTGCCTTCTCCGCGTTCAGCGGCCTCAGTTTGGAGATGGAAGCAGCTTTGCTAAACCAGCACCGTTTCCTCTATGCGGAGTGGCTGCCGTTCTCTGAAGATACCGCCTGGTTCGGTGTTTTGGGTGGGTTGGCAGCCTTCATTGGCGCGCCCTTTATCCTGGTTCGCGCCCTCAAAAAACGCCATCCTTTGATCATCACTATCGCTATCTTCCTGCTTACCACCGCGCCGACCATGGCTATCATCCGCTTCGGCTGGACTCCCTATGACGGGCGCTATTTCATGCTGTTGATGGCGCTGCTGTGTGTCGGCTGTGCTGACCTGCTCAGCGGAAAACGGCCGCAGCCCGCCTGGTTCCTGCCGCTGCTTAGCCTGACAGCGGTGTATCTACTCGTGTTGAGCCTGGCATTTAACCCCGCCAAAGCTGTGTACGGTTACCGTGCTTTTTACCGCCTGCACCGTCTGGATATGATCTCCATGCAGTCTTACCATACCAAAGATATGCTCTACCTGGTGGAC
>DSBE01000117.1 GCA_011053085.1 Chloroflexota bacterium | reverse complement strand
GGTAGAGGGCATATTTGTTTTTATAAGTTTTATAAGAACTGATTTGACATCATCAGGGTACAGTATAATAGATGAAGGTTACAGCTTATATTCCCCATATCGTCCTTGAAATGTAGTTGCCAAAGGAGTTTGTTATTTGATCAGGACAGGTTTTGTTGTTCGTATCATGGGGGTGGTCATTGATGTGGAATTTTCCACTGGTGATCTTCCCGCCATTCATAATAGTTTGCATATTAAAACCCCTGACAATAGACTGATTGTGCTGGAGGTGCAGGAACACATCAATGCGCAAACGGTTCGTTGTATTTCGATGCAAAGTACTTCTGGTTTGGCGCGTGGCATGGAAGTTGAAGATACTGGCGCTCCTATCCAGGTACCCATCGGGCGTGAAACCCTGGGGAGGATGTTCAACGTGATCGGTGATCCGATTGATGGCTTGCCGCCGGTCAAATCTGCCAAAACAGCTTCCATTCATCATGACTCACCGCCACTGTCAGAACAGCGGGTTGCTACAGAGCCCTTCATAACCGGCATCAAGGCCATTGATCTGTTAACACCCTATCCGCAGGGCGGTAAGATCGGATTGTTCGGCGGCGCAGGTGTGGGGAAAACGGTGTTGATGATTGAGTTGATGCGTGACACAATCGCTGAACATGAGGGGATCGTTTTATTTGCAGGGGTGGGTGAACGCAGCCGCGAGGGCAATGATCTGTGGCTGGCGATGAAAGAAAGCGGTGTGATCGATAACACCGTATTGGTGTTCGGCCAGATGAATGAGCCGCCCGGTGCCCGCTTGCGGGTGGGGCTGACGGCTCTGACCATGGCAGAGTATTTTAGAGATTATGAGAAACGGCCGGTGCTGTTATTCATAGACAACATCTTCCGCTATATTCAGGCTGGCGCAGAGGTTTCTGCCCTGTTAGGCCGATTACCAAGTGCTGTAGGTTACCAGCCGACGTTGGAAAGTGAAATGGGGATGCTGCAGGAGCGTATTGCCACGACCAGCGCCGGCAGTGTAACTTCGATCCAGGCGGTGTATGTACCGGCAGATGATATTACTGATCCGGCGGTGGTGGCCACCTTTGGACATCTGGATGCCTCCACGGTGCTGTCACGGCGTCAGGCGAGCATGGGCTTTTATCCCGCCATTGACCCCTTGTCCAGCACCAGTTCTTTGTTGTCACCTGTGTCAGTCGGCGAGGAACACTACCAGATCGCGACGCGGGTGCGGTCTTTGTTGGCGCGGTATGAAGAGTTACAGGATGTGATCGCCATTTTAGGCATGGAAGAACTGAGTGAAGATGACCAGACCGCTGTGCATCGCGCGCGCCGCTGCCAGCGTTTCTTAACCCAACCATTTTTCTCAACGGAAAATTTCACCGGACACAAAGGCAGATATGTTTCATTGCCAGAGACTTTGCGAGGTTTTTCCGAAATCTTGGAAGGCAAACATGACGAAGTGCCCGAGCAGGCTTTCTACCTGGCCGGCACTATTGATGATGTTTTGCAGCAGGCGGAAAGTATGAAGCAGGTCAGCGAGGTCGAAGTTGAGTGAACTTCTGACACTGCGGGTGGTTTCACCAGGTGAAGTGATCTTCGAAGGCAGCCAGATGAAGCGGATTGTGGCGCAGCTGCCAGATGGCGAGATCGCTTTCTTCCCCGGGCATACCCCCTTACTGGCCGAAACCGTTGACGGTGCCGTTGTTTATGACGATGGAGAAAAAGAGAATGAGATTCGCTTGTTTGGCGGAATTCTGCGTGTAGATGAGAATGTCGTCACCATCTTCACGGGCGGAAGGCTGACTGAGGAGGCGATTGATGCTGGCGGTAGTGGATTGTTTGTCGAAACCTCAGAGGGCGAAGAGGAGTTTTCGAGATTCTCACAGGCACTGATAAAGAGATTGAAGTTATAAAGTGATGGTCATGCGGATTCAGGGTGATGACGAACCCCAAACCCCCCAACATTTGTGGCGTGAAGCCCTTTCGTCTTCGTCGATTGGCTGGGAAATTTCATTGCCAATCGTGGGCGGAGCATTTTTGGGACAGGTCATCGACCGTTTAAGCGGCAATAGTTATGTGTTTACGATTACCTTTCTGTTTGTTGGCGTGTTTTCTGGGTTTTATAATCTGGTGAGGGCTGTTCAGCGCATGCATGACACCAGAACCACGGTCAAAGGCAGGCCGATTTCTGATGAAGAATGGGAAGCCTGGGACAAAGAATGGGATGATGAATGGGATGACTTTTTCGTTGAAGATGAGGATGACGAGGAGTATGATTTAGGTCTATGATTATCTGGTTTGTCAGTGCTTTTTTGGCGGCTGTCTGCTGCGTTCTATTGCATACAATGTCAGTACGCATGATGAACCCGGCAGTACCTGCGAAGTCGCTATCGCGCTTCTGGCAATTTTTCTGGATGAGGTTTGCGGTTCTCGGTGTATACTTATGGCAATTGGTGCAGCAAAATCTGCTTATCATTGCCTCTTCGATGGCGATTTTCATTGTCAGCTACTGGATAGCACTTATTCTTATTGTTCGTTATAAGCAGGATTGGATGCAATTGAAAGAAACAAAGGATCAAACGTTATGGATTCCGTAACACCACAAGTGGTGTTCACCATCTGGGGAATGCCAATTACCAACACGGTCACGTCGACATGGATCATTATGGCGATCATGATATTCTTGGCATGGTTACTCGGCCGCAAGAAACCGATCGCATTGGAAATGATTGTCGATTTTATAACGGACCTTTTGGGAAGCACGATGGGTGTGGGAGCTGCCCCGTATGTGCCATTTATTGGTACTTTCTTTTTATTCATCGCTGGAGCAAATATCCTGGGTTTGGTCCCCTGGGTCGAGAATCCAACCAAAGACCTGAACACAACCGCTGCATTGGCCATCACCGTTTTCTTTTCGGTCTATTATTTTGGGATCCGCAGCCAGGGTTTGGTTGGCTACTTGAAGAGTTTGACCAAGCCGATCTTCATCTTGCTGCCTTTTGAATTGATCGGCCATTTTACGCGGGCATTGTCATTGACATTGCGTCTTTTCGGTAATGTCATCAGTATTGAATTGATCGTTGCGATCATTTTTTCACTGCTGCCCTATTTCCTGCCCTCTGTCATGGCGCTGTATGGGGCTGCGACTGGCTTGATCCAGGCTTATATCTTCACGATACTGGCAGCCACTTATATTGGTGCTGGTGTGGTCACCACAGAAGAGTTGGTAAAGAGAAAATTAGAAGCTGCATAGTTTGGAAAGAAATCATAAATAACTTTTGGAGGTAATAAATACATGTCACCAGAATTAATCGTCACAATCACGACCATCATTGTTACCGGCGTTGGCATTGTGCTGGGCACAGCGCTGCCGGCGTTGGCAGAGGGGAAAGCCGCACAAAAAGCGCTGGAAGGTATGGCACGCCAACCCGAGGCTGCTGGAGATTTGCGTACAACGTTGCTCATCTCTATGGCGCTGCTTGAAACCACCGCTATCTATGTTCTACTGATAATGTTGATTTTGATCTTTGCAAACCCATTGCTTGACCGTTTCTTCCCTGCACTCTGATCAGAATGGAGTAATTGATGCTGGATATTAATTTTACGACCGTCATATGGCAGATCATTAACTTTCTTGCGCTGGCTGCAGCGCTCTATTTCCTGCTGTTCAAGGCCGTGATGAGGGTTGTGGAAAAACGCACTGAAGAAAAGAACCGTCTGATTAATGAATTGAAGGAGAAAAACCAAGAAGTAGACCGCATGCGCGCAGAGTTGGAAGAGCAATTGGCCCAGGCAGATTCGATGGTCAATGAGATCGTAGACAATGCGGAAAAGCAGATACAGAAGAATCATGACCGCATGCTGGAACGGGCACGTCAGGAAACTGAAGTGATATTGGGAGAGGCGTATAGTGAAGCACAGGCGATTCAGCAGCAATCGATGGAAGCTTTTTATGAGCGCATTCTCGACACGATCATTGATATTGGCGGTAAAGTGATCGGAAAAGCTGCGCCAACCGAATTGAACGAGATATTTGTGCGTGAGATCAATGACACTTTATGGGACTTGGGACGGGGCAACATCCGCCAGGTGCAGACTCTGCGTGACTCTCTGGGTGATCGCAAGCCAACGGTGTATGTGACTACTGCCTTTGAATTAACGCCTGAACAGCAACGGCAGTTGGTGCGTACTTTCAGCGCGTTAGCCAATCGCAATGTCAGTGTTGAAATTGAAATTGATCCTTCCCTGGTGATGGGAACTCGTATCCGCATTGGCGATATGATCGTCGAAAATTCGGTGGCGGCACGATTGAATGATCTGCGTGATGAGGTGCGCGAACACCTGAGCGAGTGGATGCCGCATGAGTGATGGTATGCCCAAAGAGTACATCTCTGAGAGAATTGAAGAACTGAGGAAGAAAACAATTCAGGGTGAATTGGCGCTGCCAGATGATATTTTGGTCCGGCAGGTGAAGCATGATTTTAAAGATCGCTTGAAACTAAGTAAAGAAAAATCGTCGCTCAAGCCAATGACGGACTTGTTTCAAGAGGGACTGGCCCTTTCCAAAGGCGACGTCAAATTTTTTGATGTCGGTACTGTTCAGCACATTGGCAATGGTGTTGCTACACTGACCGGTTTGCCAGGCGAAAGTATCGATGGGTTGGTGCAGTTTCCCACCGGTGTGCGCGGATTGGTGTTGAACCTCGACCACAACCATATTGATGTGATCTTGTTAGGCAGTGATGAGGGTATCCGCGGCGGTGATATGGCGGTCAGCACTGGCAAACGCCTGACTGTTCCGGTAGGTCCGCGGGTGATTGGCAGGGTTCTCAATGCGTTGGGGGAACCGCTGGACGAAGGCGGACCGGTGATTGCTTCTGATCGCTGGGTGTTGGAACGACAGCCTCCCGGCATTGTTGAGCGTGAACCGGTGCATGAACCATTGCACACCGGGATTAAACTCATTGACGCATTGCTGCCAATCGGCAAAGGGCAGCGCGAGTTGATTGTTGGGGATCGACAAACGGGCAAAACATCAATTGCCGTGGACGCGATTTTAAATCAACGCGGAGAGGATGTGTACTGCATCTATGTGGCTGTCGGCCAGAAAAAGTCCTCTACCCTGGCGGTGATTCAGACATTGCAAAAACATGATGCTATGCGCTATACCACGGTCGTGATGTCCAGTCCTGACGATCCGCCGGCGATGCGCTATCTGGCACCTTACACCGGCTGCACCATGGCAGAGTATTTGCTGCAGTCAGGCAAAGATGTATTGATCATTTACGATGATCTGACCAAGCATGCTGACTCCTACCGCGAGCTATCTTTGTTGCTGCGGCGATCACCAGGGCGTGAAGCCTATCCAGGGGATATTTTCTATCTGCATTCGCGCTTGTTAGAACGCGCGTGCAAAGTTAAAGATGGCGCTTCGATCACCGCCTTGCCGATGGTAACTACACAGCGCGGCAACATCTCTGCCTATATTCCTACCAACCTGATCTCGATCACGGATGGCCAGATTGTTCTGGATGCAGACCAATTCAATCGGGGTATCAAACCCTCCATCGATGCCGGCCGGTCAGTGTCACGCGTGGGTGGGGCAGCACAAACCAAAGCAATGCGTACGATTTCCAGTGACTTGCGTCTGCAACTGGCGCAATTTGAGGAGGTGGCGCGTTTTGCCCGCTTTGGCACAGATATTGATGAATCGACCAAGCGACAGATCGAAACAGGCCAGCGTCTCCAGGCTATCTTGCAGCAACCAGTCAATCAGCCATTGTCATTGGCGCAGCAATATGTATCTTTATATATTGCCACGCAAGGTGAATTGAATGACATTGCGGTGGATGATATCCCGCAATTTGAGCGTGAACTATTAGAATACCTGCATTGGAAGGCACCCGAGCAGTTGCTTGACATTAATAAAACCGGTGTAGTCAATGACAGAGTGATGTCGGTGTTAAAGAAACAAATCGATGCATTCAAAGATAATTGGAAAGAAGAAAGAGAAGCGGATTAACCCGCTGATTTGTGAAGGGAAAAATAATGGATAAGAAAATGATGATGGCGATCGTTCCGCGTGATGAGGCAGAATTTGTGATCAATGCCTTGATCAACGCTGGTTTCACCGCCACATTCACCGAAACGGAAGGCGGGGTGCTGCGGCAGACCCAATTGACCATGTTCATCATCGTCAATGAGAACGAAGTCGAGCGTGTGCTGGCAATAATCGGCGAGAACTGCCGAATCGACGTGGCAATCACCCAAAAAGAATCGCAAGGAAGTTATTCGATGGGTGCTACGCCGGTGGTTGCTGGTGTGGGCGGCGCTATTGTGTTCATCTGGACAATCGATCGTATCGAAACCTTTTAGAAGGGAGCGTATGTCGGAAGGCTTTGAGGGTGTAAAAAACCGCGTTGACAACATCAGCACGGTGAAACCAATTTTGGAAGCGCTGCGCACAATATCGCTGGGCAGCTGGCAGACGGCGTTAAAAAGACAGCGCAGTATGCAGACATTCTCAAAGAATTATGATGATATTCTGCGTATCATTGGACCGAAACTGAAAACAGAAGCTTTGACAGCGCCGAGAAAACGACGTGTGGATGAATCAGCGCCTTTGCAGCCCACCATTGTTCTGGTTGTGGGCAGTGAACGGGGGTTGTGTGGCTCATACAATCAAATGCTGATGCGGGCATTAAAAAAATACCGGGAAAAAGAAATGGCGGAAGAGCGCAGTGTGGCGGTATGGGTGTTAGGCACCCGGCTTTACCGCTTACTGCGCAGTGCGAAGATCCCCGTTGTTTGGTGGCAGCCGCTGTCTTCTACCGCGCTGCCCGAATATTCTGCTGTTCACAAAATTTCGGCAGCCTGGATGCGAGCCTATGAACAATATCGTGTCGACGAGGTGTTCATCATGGCACACCACTATAGGGGGCCGGGCAGGTCAATTGTTCGTATGGAGCGGGTGCTGCCTTTCGCTTCTTTTTCGGACGAATTGGAAGAGGATCAGGAGGAAGAAGAGCAGGAGATTTTTCCCGAACCGGTCATTGAGACCGACCCTGTCCGTATCTACTTCCAGGTTGCCAAACAGATGGCAACCATGCGCATGTACGAGATTCTACTCAATGCGGCAGCAGCAGAACATTCCACACGGTATCAATTGATGGAAGAAGCCAGCCAGAATGCTGAACGGATGATCTTGGAGATGACCGAAATTCTGCAAATGTACCGGCGCGAGGCCATCACCCGCGAAATGCAGGAACTGGCGGCTGGTGCAGGCTTGCTGGGGAACTGACAGCGATGATGGATGAGAGTGCGCTAATTCTGGTGGCTATCCTCCCTTCGAAGAGAGATTTCGACATCGCCAGAATGTTGGGCTGGTATCGCATCCCCTTGAAGAGTGCACCCAAGATGCTTTTCGTTGATTACATTGCCTTTTATCAAACCAAAGCGGTCACCCACACTGAATTCGGCATGGTGAAGGCTTATGCCGAAATGCGTGGACATGAATTGGTGCGGCGCGTTGATCTGTTCCGCGATGAGAAAGACCATCCACGTGCGCATGAAGAATATTTTAAAATCAGTTTGGGACCATTACAGACCATTGATCCTCCGATTGTTGCCAACGAGTGGAAACGGCTCACCTTTCTCTATACGACTGGCAGGCAATTTATGGGAGCTACCACGTTAAATGACCTGGTGGTGCGCAGCAGCGAGAGAAACCAGTTGTGGCAGATGATTTGCGAACGAGCGGCATCACGAACCGGGTACAACCAGCATGATGTCCTCCCTTTCGAAATCCCGTCGGATATGCTGCCATTCCTGGGAATGATCGCCTCCAACCGCTAATTTTCGCAGCCGTTTTGTGTGTGTATGGTGAAGGTATAGAAAATGTCAAGCAGACTGTTTTGATTGTCGCTATAGTAGAGGTATAGATAAGTGAAACAAAACTAACGAAATACTCTCCTCCTAATAGTAGAATCCGGTCACGGCGCACCGGATTCTCCTTATTAATCCGTGTCGTTTGCACTTTGTGAACTCGGACCGGCGGCCGGAAATTCGTAGCGTGTATGGCGCGTTGACTGTTGCAGAACTTGGTAGAATGAAAGCATTCACACAGTTCAGCTGAAAGGAACCACATGAAAATCCTGATCAAGAATGGCATTGTGATAACATCGGCGGCTTCATACCAACAAGATGTATTGATCGATGTCAGCCAGATTGTCGAAGTCGCTGATGCTATCGCGTCAGATGGGGTTGATCAAGTGGTTGACGCCAGAGGATTGTATGTGATGCCGGGTGGCATTGATGTGCATACGCATCTGTCGCTGCCCATGTTCGATACGATATCATCGGATGATCATTATACCGGCCACAAAGCGGCTGCTTTTGGCGGGACCACAACGGTGCTGGATTTTATTGCCCATGATGACAAAGACTTGCTGCCCAATATCGAACGTTGGCACCAAAAGGCAGCCAGTTTGGCTGCGGTGGATTACTCTTTTCATATGAATCTTACCCATTTTGACCAGGCAATTCTCAAGCAACTACCGCTGCTGGTTAGAGAGGGAATCACTTCGGTGAAGATGTTCACCGCTTATAACAACCGGCTGCGATTGAATGATGCAGAGATTTTCCAGTTGATGCGTGCCAGCGCAACTCTCGGCTTATTGCCTATGTTGCATGCTGAAAACGGCGATGTGATCGAATTGTTGGTGCAAGAGGCTTTGGCGGCCGGCCATGTTGAACCAGTCTGGCATGCGCGCACACGACCAGCCTGGGGAGCGGTTGAGGCTGCTTTCCGCGGGGTTTCATTGGCCGC
>DSBE01000408.1 GCA_011053085.1 Chloroflexota bacterium | reverse complement strand
CTATGTTGTCAACCCTGAAGACCGTAACGGCAACCTGATGTTGTCCTACACCCGCGCGCGTGAAGCCGACAGCTGGGACGCCGTTGAAGAGATGGAGAAGAACAAAGAGGTTAGCACCTGCAAAGTTGTTGGTTACAACAAGGGCGGTGTGCTGGTGAATATCAAGAACCTGAACGGCTTTGTTCCCGCCTCACAGCTGGCATTATCGCGCCGCATGGACATGACCGGCGACACCCCGGAAGAGCGCTGGGGCGATGTGGTTGGTGAAGAGATCGAAGTACGTGTGATCGAAGTTGACCGCAACCGCCGCCGCCTGATCCTTTCAGAACGGGCAGCCAGCAGCGAAACCCGCGAATCACTCAAAGAAAAAGTGATCGAATCGCTTGAGGTTGGCGATGTCTACACCGGCCGTGTGACCAGCCTGGCAAGTTTCGGCGCATTCGTCAACATCAATGGCGCTGACGGCCTGGTGCACCTTTCTGAAATTTCCTGGGACCGCATCAATGATCCTTCCGAGGTGTTGGAAGTCGGGCAGGAAGTGGAAGTCAAGGTCATCAGCGTGGTCAAAGAGAAAAAACGCATCGGCCTCTCGCTTCGTCAACTGCAAGATGACCCCTGGGCGATCAAAGCCAGAGAGTTCGAAGTTGGCCAGATGGTCGAATGCAAGATCACCCGCCTGACCAGTTTTGGCGCGTTTGCCGAAATTGAACCTGGTTTTGAGGGTCTGGTGCACATTTCTGAACTCAGCGAACACCGTGTGGAACACCCCAAAGAGATGCTGCACGAAGGTGACGAAGTCAACCTGCGAATCATCAAGATCGAGCCGGAAGAGCACCGCATCGGCCTGAGCCTGCGCCGTGTTGATTCGATGAAATACGCCGAACAAGACTGGCAGGAACTGCTCGACGACGCCAATTTTGGTGACGACGACGATCAAGACGACGAAGACGATTTCGAATTCGACGACGAAGAATAAAATTTGTGTTTTCAAAGGCGCGGTGAATCATTCGCCGCGCCTTTTTTTGTCAATTCACCCTCGCCAATCCTTGTAACATTCAGCAGGAGCGATCCGATGCCTTTTCTCATAGATGCCCATCTTGATCTGGCGTATAACATGCTGGTCTTTAACCGTGATTACCGGCGCAGCGTGGCGCAAACCCGCGCCCTGGAGAAAAACACCCCGGTGCCCGAACGCAACGGTGAAGCCCTGGTCGGATGGGAAGAAATGCAGCGCGGACAGGTGGGGTTGGTGGTCGGTACCTTGTATATCTCGCCGCACACCTCTGCCAAAGAATGGGACACCCAGCAGTACCGCGACCGCAATACTGCGCGCAAACTGCACCTGGAGCAGGTGGCTGCCTATGAACAATTGTGTGACCAGTCGCCGGAAATGTTCACCATGGTGCGTACCCGCCAAGAATTGGGCGGTGTCCTTCAAGATTGGCAGACCCCGGCCGACTTCCCGCATCGCACCCATCCAGTCGGTATTATCCTCTCGATGGAAGGGGCGGAAGGGTTACCGCACCTGCAAGACCTGACGGAATGGCGTGAGCGCGGCTTGCGCTTGCTGGGGCCGGTATGGGGCGGCGGACGTTATTGCGGCGCTGCCTGGGGCAAAGACCTCACCATCGGGTTTGACCGCGAGGGCTACGAACTGCTGACCTTGATGGCAGAAGTGGGCATCGCACTGGATGTTTCACACATGAACCATGTTTCTATGCGCCAGGCGATTGACTTCTACCCCGGCGAGGTGGTCTATGCCAGTCACCTTGCCTGTGAAAGCGTCTATGGCGCATCGTGGCAGCGGCTGATCACCGACGACAGCATCGCCGCCCTGGTGGAACGCGACGGTGTGGTGGGGTTGGTGCCTGCCAATTACTTCCTGCGCTCTGATTTTGGGCGTAACGACCCGCGCGACAAGGTCTCATTGACCTCCCTGGCCGACCATGTTGACCATGTCTGCCAGCAGGCGGGCAGCGCTGCGCATGTGGCGCTGGGTACCGACTTTGATGGCGGTTTCGGCCTGTCGGTGGTGCCAAAGGAACTCAACTCCATCGCTGACCTGCAGCTGCTGGCGGATGTGTTGAAAAATCGGGGGTATAATGAGGACGACATTGCCCAGATCTTTCATGGCAACTGGCAGCGCCTGCTGCTGAAGATCTTTGCTGATTGAGGCTAAATTATTGCGATCATGAGTGAAGAGCAAATCACACAACCCACGCCCGACCCCACTGCATCGGAAGCAGGATCTGTCTTATTAAACGAGCAGCCCCGTGGCGAACATTACTCGGTCATGCGTGTGCGCGGCGGATTGGTGCTGACCCTGATTGGTTTTCTGGTGTTCATCCTGGGGGTGCGCCCGTCGCTGTTCGGCCTTGACCGCAGCCCGGTGATCGGCTTTGTACAGGTTGCCACCTTCCTGCTGGGGCTTGCCATCATTTGTGTGGGTGGCTATGTCAGCCTGTTGGGATTGTGGGGCGGGCGCCAGCTGTCGATTGTGGCAGATATCGGCTCGCGCCTGGTGGCTACCGGCTATGTAATCAGTGTTTTCAGTGGTTTGGCAGATATCCTCGGTTTGGGGAGCCAACTGCCTCCGTATGCCGTGCCTTCTTTCGGCGATTGGCAGGTGTTGGGGGTGGAAATCGGACAGATGGTGATTGCCATTGGTATGGTGATGATGATCCCCTTCCACCGCCTCGGAAAAACTCCCCCACCACCTGCGGATGAAGCCGCTGCGTGAAATTTTGCTGCAAACCGGGTACAATTGCACCCATGAAAACCAAATTGACGCTAACACCCATCAACTGCCTGCCTGCGCTTCTGCTGGCGGTATTGTTGTTTTTACTCACACCCCTGCCTGTACAGGCGGAAGAGTACACCGGACCGCTGGAGTTTCCCGCCCCGCTGTGTATGCCGGATGTCTACCTGTATGATCCGCAGGATTGCCTGCCCTTGGGGGCAGCTCAGACCCTGACCGATTTGGCGCGCGATGGCATCCACTATCCGCCGCGCCCGATGGCTTATACACGCACCCCCTGGGACTATGGCACCGTTGATTATCTGTATGCCCGTGTGCAGACCGAAGGGCCGATTAACATCTATGGCTCGCTGGAAAGCGCCAGAAGTTTTTCGCCATCACGGGTGATGCCGGATGGTATGCGCGTTTTTTCCTATTCGCAGCGCGCCGAGAGCGACGGGCAGGTCTATTATCGCTTCAAGAGCGGTGAGTGGGTGTGGGGCGGCGATGTCTCACGCATCACGGCGCCGCGTTATGAAGGAATGGTGTTCCATGAAACGCCGCGCGATGATTTTATCTTTGTCAATTCCATCGAATTCCCCGGTTATACGGCACCTGCTTACAGCGCGCCCCAAAGCGGCAATGTTTTCCGCCGTTACGACATTTTGCCGCTGTATGGCACGCGTGAAGACTCCGCCGGTACCCTGTGGTACCGCGTGGGCGTCAACGACTGGCTGCCCGAGCATACCGTGGCGGCGGTGATGATCAACACCACCCCGCCGGAAGGTGTGGATAACAACCGCTGGATCGAGCTCAACCTGTTTGAGCAGACCATGATGGTGTATGAAGACGGTGAACTGGTGTTCGCTACCCTGGTATCCACCGGCGTGGAACCTTACTACACCCAGCCGGGGTTGTTCCAGATCTATCAGCGCAAAGAAACCGAAGATATGACCATCAGTGTGGAGAGCGAGTTCTATTACCTCGAAGATGTTCCCTATACCCAGTACTTTGACCAGGCGCGTGCCTTCCACGGCATCTACTGGCACCAGTTTTTGGGCTATGTGCGCTCACGCGGCTGTGTCAACCTGTCCATCGCTGACGCGCGCTGGCTGTGGGAATGGGCGCAGGACGGCGACTGGGTGTATATATGGGATCCCTCTGGCATGACGCCCACTGACCCCTCTCTCTATACCAGCGGCGGGCCTTAGTAAAAAAAACACCCCTCACAGAAGTATCTGCGAGGGGTTTCTGTTGGGTGTTCTGTCAGTTTTCTTACGCGTTGAAGTTCTTCTGGATGGTGTAGAGGCGGTGGTACAGCCCCTGGGCGGCCATTAATTCTTCGTGGTTGCCCATTTCTTTGATATTGTCATGCTCCAGCACCACGATCTTGTCGGCGTTGCGCACCGTTGACAGGCGGTGGGCGATGATGATGGTGGTGCGCCCGGTCATCAGGCGTTCCAGTGCTTCTTGAATGAGCAATTCGGTTTCGGTGTCCACCGAAGAGGTGGCTTCATCCAGAATCAAGATGGGGGCGTTCTTCAGCACGGCGCGCGCAATGGAAACGCGCTGCTTCTGGCCGCCGCTCAGCTTGACACCGCGCTCACCGATCAACGTATCGTAGCCTTCGGGCAGTTCCAGGATGAAGTCATGCGCGTTGGCGGCTTTGGCAGCCTCGATCATGTCTGCTTCGCTGGCATCAGCGCGCCCGAAGAGGATGTTATCGCGCACGGTGCCGTGGAAGAGGAACACATCCTGCAGCACGATGGAGATATTTTTGCGCAATGACAGTGACTTGATCTGGCGCAGGTCGACACCGTCGAGGGTGACACTGCCTTCGACCACGTCGTAGAAACGCGGGATCAGGCTCACCAGGGTTGATTTGCCCACGCCGGTGGGGCCCACCAGGGCGACCACTTCATGGGCGGGGATGTCGAGGTTGATGTCGCGCAGCACCATCTCGCCGGTGCTGTATTTGAAGGATACATGGTCAAAGCGCACATGGCCTTCCACCGGTTCGGGCAGGTCGATGGCGTCTGGCTCGTCTTTGATCTCAGGGGTTTCCTGGATCAATTCGTTGACACGGTCAGCACTGGCCAGCGCCTGCTGGAATTGCTCCCAGGTTTGCGACAGCGCGCGCACCGGCGCGTAGAAGGTTTCCAAATAAAGGAAGTATGCCACCAGGTCAGCCACCGGCAGCACATTGTTGAATGCCAGCCGCCCGCCGAAATAGATCACCACCAGCACGCCTAACGAGGAGAAGAACTCAACCGCCGGGTGAAAGATCGCCATCAGTTTGAGCGCATTGAGCAGTGAATTTTTGTAGTTGTCGATACCGCGACTGATGCGATCCTGCTCGATGTCCTCGCGCGTGAAGGCTTTGATCTCACGGATGCCGGCGATATTGTCGTTCAGCACCGCGTTTAACTCGCCCAGTTCTTGCTGGCGGAAGCGGAAGGCAGGGCGCACCTTGGTGGCAAAGCCGCGCATGCCCAGCACGATGAAGGGAATCGGGATCATGCTCAGCAGCGCCAGGGTCCAGTTCAAGGACACCAGAATGGCCAGTACGCCGAAGAAGGTCAGCACATTCACAACGATATCGGGGGTGGCATGTGCAATCAGCGATTCGAAAATATCGGTGTCGTTGACCACGCGCGACATCATCTGTCCGGTCTGTTTGTCCTCATAGTAGCGCAGCGACAGTTGCTGAATGTGGCGGTATACGTACTTGCGCACGTCTGCCACCACGCCCCAGCCGGCGATATGCGCCATGTAGGAGCGCAGGAAAGCCAGCCCACCGCGTAAAAAGAACACCAGCAGCCCCAGCAAGCCCAGTCGGGTGATCTGCTGGAGGGTATCTTCGGCGATCGGTTCGGTGGTCACAAGGTTGATCAGGCTGCGGATCAGCCAGGGAATCAACAGTTGCGCGCCGACCAGCAGCACCATCGAAAGCACGGTGAGCAGCAGCGCGAACCAGTATTTTTTAGCAAATTTGAAAACCAGTGGAATTGCACCCATAATGAATTGTTGTCTCCTGCCAAATTTAACATTCGTTCTTTTGCAGAGGTTAGTATACACCCGTTGCAGCGGGGCTGGCGGGGGAGGGTGATATGAAAAGGGGCTGGCTTTCAACCATGAACTGGCGCAATAATGTGACTGGCGGTTTTTCCTGCTGAAAACCTGTTTTCAGGGCGCTTCGTTTTCTATATAATTGAAAGAACGAAGTTGATTCATCAGGAGAATGCGGGTATGAAAAAACGTTCCTTTGTGTGGCTGCTGGCAGTGATGGCGCTGCTGGCGGTTTTGTCTGCGCCGTCCGCCGTGCGGGCGGATGGTGGTTATGTTGTGATCAACGAAGTGCAGGCCGGTACTGACAAAGCCATAGAGTTCTACAACGACAACAGTAACCCCATTGACCTCAGCGGGTGGGATGTGCTGGTGTACAACAACTCCAATGTGCTGGCAGCGCATTTCACTTTTCCTTCTGGCACATCCATCGCCAGTCACGAATACATTGTGTTGTACCTGAAAAGCGGCACCAGTGCTGGTAACACCTACTACCTGCCGAACGACCCCATCATCGTGTGGGGCGGCGCGGGGGCGGTCTCCCTGCGCAATGCTGATGACAGAGGGATTGATTTCATGCGCTTTGGCAGTAGCATTACTAGACCGCCCATCGGCACCTCATGGAGCGGTACCAACCCCAGCATGCCAACCAACCAGAACCTGGGGCGCGATGCCTTTTCAACCGACACCAACTTCGGCAGCGACTGGATCGCGCAGAACGCCAGCCTGGGGGCGGTCAACCCTGCCCAGCAGTGCTATTTTCTGATCATCAGCCACACCGGCAAAGGCTCTGACCCCAGCGCTGTGCCGGACCGTTCCAGCGGGTGCAATGCCGGCTACTACCATGTGAACGAAAGTATCAGCCTGAGCGGGGCTGCGCCGCAAAGCGGCTGGGCCATAGCCGGGTGGAGCGGCAGCCAGGATGATGCCAGCCGCCGTTCCTCTAACACCGTGCTGATGCCTGCCAATGCTCATATTGTCAGCGTGATCTACGCCGAAATGCCGCCTGCGCCGGTCTTGGTGACTCCGGTTGACAAAGCACGCAGCGAGGCTGCCCGCCCGTCGTTCACCTGGCAGGTGGTGAGTGGCGCTGAAAAGTACACCTGGGAGATCAAGCGCATTGACGACAACACCACCGTGCAGCGCGCCACTTACGATGCCGCGGTGCGCTGCGATGCCTTCACCTGCGAGATCCCTGCGCCCGACGACCTGCCCTTGGGTGAATACAAGTGGCATGTGGCGGCTTACGTGGAAGACATCATCGGCCATTGGAGCGTCTATCATCAGCTGCACATTATCCCGCCAGCACCGCGCCTGCGCTCGCCGGGGGTGGATGCCGTCGTGTATGGCGGCCGCCCGACCTTCAAATGGTACCCGGTGGCGGACGCACAGCGTTACCAGGTGGAGGTGTTCAACCCGGATGCCAGCCAGCTGGGTCGCTGGAATGTCGGCACCACCTGTGACGTTTTTTGCGAGTTCCGCCTGCCATTCGACCTCGAAATGAACTACGGCGATTACACCTGGCAGGTGAATGTGATGAAGTGGGACATGGTCAGCGATTGGAGCGCGCCGCGCATCTTCAGTTACACGCGCCTGGCGCGCAATACCCAGCTGGCGCCTGAATCCGGCAGCACCTTCGCCGCCCAGCCGGTGACATTTCGTTGGACGGCGGTCACCGGGGCGATCTATTATCAGTTCCAGATTGAAAACATGGCAGGGGTCAAATTGCACGCCCAGTTATACAGCGCGGCGGCGCATTGCAATGCAGGGGAATGCGAGATCAGCGTGAATGACCCCAAACTGACGGGCGGCAGCGAATACCGCTGGCATGTGCGCGGCAAGAACGGGCGCAACTTCGCCCAGTGGACGCCGTGGTGGACGTTCACCCTGGAGTAATGATTCTTGATGTGGAGGGGGTGAGCCCCTCCCGAAGAGATACGGTGCGATGTTTCACCGTATCTTCGTCATCCCGACCGACCAAAGGGAGCGGAGGGATCGAAACCACCAGGCATATCACAACAACCGGTGAATGAACATGTTAGGCTGTTTCGATTCCTCCGCTGCAGATGGCTGCGCCATCTTCCAGTCGGAAAGACAAAGTCAATGAACATGTAGGGGCAGGGCTCGACCCTGCCCGGAAAAGATTGTCATGAAGTGGCTGCTGAAAAATCAGACACCCGGTTTACGAGAATAAACCGGGTGTCGAAAAGACAAACCCACCCCATGTGACTTCGTCACATTTTCCCTTCCTGCAGGGAGGGGTTAGGGGTAGGAAATTGCTCATAACCACCACTTAATCATGCCCAATCGATCCGATTTCTCCGCTTCCTGTGGTCGGTCGGAATGTCCGACACATCATAACCACCAGCGAACGCACGTGTTAGGCTGTTTCGATTCCTCCGTTGCAGATGGCTGCGCCATCTTCCAGTCGGAAAGACAAAATCAATGAACACGTAGGGGCAGGGCTCGACCCTGTCCGTAAGAGATTGATTAAACAAGACACCCGGTTTACGAGAGTCGAGATGATCGTGTCATCCCGACCAAGAACCAGCAACGCTGGTTTGCGTGGAGGGGTCGAAACCTTCTGGCGCTGACAACACGACCGGTGAATTATCCTGTCGAGCCTTTTCGATTCCTCCGCTCCCTGCGGTCGGTCGGAAGGACAAAGTCAATGAACACGTAGGGACAGGGCTCGACCCTGCCCGCAAGAGACTGATTAAACAAGACACCCGGTTTACGAGAGTCGAGATGATCGTGTCATCCCGACCAAGAACCAGCAAAGCTGGTTTGCGCGGAGGGATCGAAACCACCAAACTTCGAAACCAGCCCAATCGTTCCGATTCCTCCGCTCCCTGCGGTCGGTCGGAAAGACAAAGCCACGGGAGGTGTTCGCCTTCACCCTGACACAAAGCCCACCGTTGGCAATTGACCCCTGCAATATCACCAAAAAATACACTATAATTAGCCTATCCAACTGTTCAGAGCAAAGGAAGAACCCATGAAACGAACCGCCCGCTTGTTTGTTGTGTTAATGCTCCTGCTCCTGCT
>DSBE01000121.1 GCA_011053085.1 Chloroflexota bacterium | reverse complement strand
GAATAAGCTTTCAATACACGGGCAACCTGACTGCCAGGTTCGTTGATGGTGCGTACCAGTTTGCTGGCAGGCGCCAGAATGGTGCCCAGAATCTGGGCGCGCATGATTGGCAGCGGCGGCAGTTTCGCCAGATTTCGGATGTCTTCAGCAGAAATCAAATTTCCGCCAAGGAAGCCCACTTTGAAATCCAGTTTATCAACCATTTCACGTTCTTTCACCGTGTCTGCCAGGATCTTTGCAATGGCAGCCGGGTCGTGAAAAGCAAAACCGGCCAGTGAGGTTTCAACGAGTTCTTCTTCAATAGCATAGCCTTTGTTTTTCAATGCAATTTCGAAGAGTGTGTTCTTCAGGATGTGCGCTTCACCGCCGGCGTCGCGCAATGCGCGACGCATCCGTTCAATTTGCTTATTGGTCAGCCCGGTGTAGCTCAGCATGAAAATGGCCTGGCTTTTCTCCAGCCATTCTTCATATTGTGCTACCATCATCTGTTTGTGTTTCTTTGTAAACGCCAAGTTTGAGTCCTCCTTTCAATTAAGATTCATACTTTTGCGATCTATCATTACGATTTTGTCAATCGATTCACAACAAAAAAAGGGTTCCCGCCTTTGACAGCAGAAACCCTCTACGTTCGTTTACCACTCAACCTGTGAAACATTCTCACAAATATGCGGTTTGGTTTCTACCTCGGCTGGCGATTTTAAGCAATGGCTTTGTGGCCTTTGCGCCGGCTGTCTCTGGCGGAAAAGAAAAGATTGCTCTTTTCTAAGTAATTGATTTTGAATGTGCTTGCCTTCGCCTTATTGACGACGGCACAAGTATACTGCAAAACAGGAAATTAATCCATATTCTGCGTGGCGTAAGCATCCAATCGCACTGCAGGGCTCATCGTTGATGTCAGGGTAATGCGGCGGATGAAATTGCCTTTGGCAGCGGCAGGCCGTGCGCGGCGGATAGCTGCCATAAAGGCTGCCAGGTTTTCATACAGTGCATCCACTTCAAAAGAGGCTTTTCCAATCGGAACATGAATGTTTGCGCTTTTATCAAGGCGAAACTCAACACGACCGGCTTTGGCTTCTTCAATCGTTTTCGCAAGATCTTCCACACCAACCACCGTGCCTGCTTTGGGGTTTGGCATCAAACCACGCGGGCCAAGCACACGGCCCAACCGGCCAGCTTTACCCATGGTTTGCGGCATGGCGATTGCCACATCAAATTCCGTCCAGCCTTTCTGGATCTTGTCGATCCATTCATCACTGTCGGCCACAAAATCTGCCCCGGCTTCACGCGCGACATCGGCCGCATCACCTTCGGCAAACACCAGCACGCGCACAGTTTTGCCCAAACCATTGGGCAGCACACAGGTATCACGCACCTGCTGATCTGCCTGGCGCGGGTCAAGGCCCATGTGCATGTGAACTTCGACGGTTGAGTCAAAGCTGGTGTTGCTGATTTCTTTGATCAATGCCAGCGCTTCTCGAGGCGCGTAAAATTTACCGCGTTCAATTTTGCTTAGCGCTTCTAAATACTTCTTACCATGTTTAGCCATTTTTTCACTCCTTGTGGTACTATCGGACGCCGGTCAGGCATCCTCCCACGATCTAAGGTTAGTCAACGATTCGAATGCCCATCTGTCGGGCGGTGCCAGCCAGCTGCTTCATAGCGGCTTCAACATCATACGCGTTGAGATCTTTCATCTTCTGTTCAGCAACCTCACGCAGCTGTGCACGTGTGAGTGTAGCCACAAATTCACGATTGGGCACGCCAGATCCCTTATCAATGCCGGCGGCTTGCTTCAACAATTCTGAAGCCGGCGGTGATTTGAGCACGAAAGTATAAGAACCATCCGTGAACACAGTGATTTCAGCAGGAATGACCTGTCCCATATATTGCTGTGTGCGGGCGTTATAGTCTTTACAAAACGCCATGATATTGACCCCGTGACTGGCAAGTGCCGGTCCAACCGGGGGTGCCGGGTTTGCTCGTCCGGCAGGTAACTGTAGTTTTACGATTGCTTTAAATTTCTTTGCCATTTTTTCTCCTTTGTGGTGCTAACGGGCGGTCAAGGCCCTCCCACCTAACTCACCTCATATCTTGAGGTGTTGAATCACTTTGTTATGCTTTTTCAACCTGCAGAAAGTCAAGTTCCACCGGTGTTTCACGTCCGAAAAAGTTGACCATGACACGCACTTTGGCTTTGTCCATGTCAATTTCATCCACCGTGCCGCGAAAGTCATTGAAAGGACCGTCCACAATACGCACACGCTCGCCGACCTTGAAGGTCACTTTGATGTGCGGGGCTTCAGCTTCCATCCTGCGTAATATCTGTGAGACTTCTTCGGGGCGCAGCGCGGTTGGCTCATTGCCCATCCCCACAAAGCCGGTGACACCTGGTGTGTTGCGCACGACGTACCACGATTCTTCGGTCAACACCATATTCACAAGGATGTACCCCGGGAATACATGCCGTTCGATCACACGGCGCTTGCCGTCTTTGACTTCGATCTCTTCCTGGGTGGGGATGACGACATCAAAGATCATGTCCTTCATGCCCATCGAATCAATACGCTGTTCCAGGTTATGGCGAACTTTGTTCTCATACCCTGAATAACAGTGAATGACAAACCATTCACCCTCTTCTTGTGCACTTTTGTTTTCATCACCCACCGGTGATGTATCATTCTGATTCAGCTCTTCCATCGACATCCTTTCAACCCCGGCTGGCCACTACGACAAGATAAAAGCCAGTATGCGCGAGAACAGGAAATCAAACAAGCCAAGGAAGGCGCTCATCGCGAAGATAACAATCATCACCACTTTGGTCAGCGCCAAAGCTTCTTTCGGAGTCGGCCAGGTGACCTTGCGCAGCTCTCCCGTCGTCTCTCGCCACCACTTGGCGATCCCTTTTTGGGAGCGGCGCGGTTTTTTGTCTTTTGCCTTGGTATCTTTTTTACTGCTTGTTGATTTACCAGCCACAGCCAGTTCCTCCAATATCATTATGTGTCCAACACACTATTATACCTGAGTTTGCCTTTATGGGGCAAAACGCCGCCTTTGCGACGGCGCTTTTCATCAAACAGGCCAGCCAAGAATCGAACTCGGAACCTTCTGTTTTGGAGACAGACGCTCTGCCTAATTGAGCTACTGGCCTATGACATACAGTCGGGTTCGTAATGAACCCGACTGTATTGTTGCACGACTTTATCGGGTTTCCCGATGCAGGGTATGGTCCTGACACCGAGAACAATACTTCTTAATTTCGATTCGACCAGGGTCATTGCGGCGGTTTTTTTCCGTAGTGTAATTTCGTTCTTTACATTCGGTGCAAGCCAGTGTGATGACCGGGCGAATTCCTTTTTTCTTTGACATAATTACCTCAATTCGCAGCCTTGTTCATCCGGGCCGCATTCACCCTTCCGGTTTCTTACTTGATAATCTCCAGCACATTGCCAGCGCCCACTGTCAGGCCGCCTTCACGGATGGCGAAGTAGTACCCTGCTCAATGGCAACCGGGGTGATCAGTTCAACAATCATGTCAACGTTATCACCAGGCATAACCATCTCAGTGCCTTCTTCCAATTCGATCGAACCGGTCACATCCAGCGTGCTCAAGAAAAACTGCGGGCGGTATCCAGGGAAGAATGGTTTGTGGCGGCCGCCCTCGTCCTTCGTCAGAACGTATACACGGGCGCGGAACTTGGTATGCGAAGTGATGCTCTTAGGTTTGGCGATCACCATACCGCGTTCTACTTCGTCACGGCCGATGCCGCGCAGCAGCAGACCCACATTGTCGCCAGCCATGCCTTCGTCGAGCAGTTTGTGGAACATTTCCACGCCGGTCACGGTGGAGGTCATGACAGCATCACGCAGGCCAACAATTTCAACTGGATCGCCAGTGTGAATTTTGCCACGGTCAATACGACCGGTCACAACGGTGCCGCGGCCTTTGATCGAGAACACATCTTCCACAGACATCATGAAAGGTTTGTCAATATCACGTTCGGGGGTCGGGATATAGCTGTCAACGGCATCCATCAACTGCTTGATGCATTCGTATTCAGGCGCAGTCGGATCGGTGGATTCAGATTCCAACGCTGCAAGGGCTGAGCCGCGGATGATAGGAATATCATCGCCAGGGAATCCGTACTCAGTCAGCATTTCAGCCAGTTCCATCTCAACCAGCTCGAGCAGCTCTTCGTCGTCCATCAGGTCGGTTTTGTTAAGGAACACAACCAGACTGGGCACATTCACCTGGCGGGCCAGAAGCACGTGTTCACGTGTCTGGGGCATGGGGCCGTCCGGAGCGGCGACCACCAGGATCGCGCCATCAACCTGGGCAGCACCGGTGATCATGTTTTTGATATAGTCACGGTGGCCGGGCATATCGACATGAGCATAGTGCCGATTTTCGGTCTCGTATTCAACGTGGGTAATGTTGATGGTAATACCACGCGCTTTTTCTTCGGGTGCGTTGTCGATCTGGTCATACGCACGAAATTCACCGCTACCGGTCATAGCGCAATACTTGGTAATGGCTGCGGTTAGGGTGGTTTTACCATGGTCGATGTGACCCATGGTGCCGACATTCAGGTGTGGCTTATTTCGATCAAATTTCTGTTTCGCCATCTTGTTCTCCTTGGAAATCTACTTCCTTTACTTATTTCTTGTGTTTAATATTTTTTCCAAATTACGTTCGGCTAAAAAGCCCACAATGGGACTTGAACCCATGACCTCATTCTTACCAAGAATGTGCTCTACCGACTGAGCTATGTGGGCGTGCCGTTTTAATACAAAGTGGGCGGTGAAGGATTCGAACCTCCGAAGGCGACACGCCAGCTGATTTACAGTCAGGTCCCTTTGGCCACTTGGGTAACCGCCCATGTGTTTGAACTGGTTATCAGTTCACAAGTGAGATTGTTTGGCAACAGGTCTCACTTACAATCTGATAACCTGAGCCGCCGATGGGCTTCGAACCCATGACCTACCACTTACAAGGCGGTTGCTCTACCGACTGAGCTACGGCGGCGAATATATATTATCAATGTTAATTTGCGAATAATTGAGCGCACAAATTATAACCCAGCACCACTGCTTTGACAAGGCAATTTGCTGCAAATAGCCGGGAACTTGTCGATTTGCACCAAGGCAAAAGTTTATCAAACTATTCGAACAGCGTCAAGCATTTGGCTTCTTATTTTGTTGCCGCCTGCCCGATCAAAGACCACGCCCCGGCAATCTCAATTTTCACCGGCAGTATCTGACCGCGCAGGTCATCAGTGGATTCTACAAACACCAGTTTGTTATTGGGGTTGCGCCCCTTCCAACGCCCGCGGTGTTGTTCTTCAAACAGCACTTCAGTGGTAGTATCTTGATAAGCCTGATGGATCTCCAGCGAAATCTCTTCTTGCAGTTCTTCAAGAACCCGAAACCGCCGCCACTTTTCTTCTTCACTGACGTCATCTGCCAACCGGGTCGCAGAAACTGTGCCTTCGCGCGGTGAGTAACGCGCCAGGTGCATGACATCCAGCCGCAGTTCACGGATCAAGTCCACAGTCTTCTCAAATTGTTCTTCAGTTTCCCCCGGAAATCCCACGATGATGTCATTACCAATCGAAACACCGGGGATGATCGCGCGTGCACGTGCAATCAAAGCGCGGTAATTATCAGCCGAATAACCGCGCCGCATCTCCATCAGCACAGCATCATCACCCGCCTGCACCGGCACCTCAAGATGCGGCATGACCTTGGGGTATTCTGCCACTGTCTTCAGCAGGTCGTCATGCAGCCAATTCGGATGCGAGGTCAAAAAGCGGATTCGCTGCAATCCCTCGATCGCATGCAGCTGTCTGATCAGCCCGTCCAGGCGCGGATAGCCAGGTTTGTCCAGCCCATAGCGATCAACAATCTGCCCCAGCAGGGTGATCTCGCGCACACCTTGATCCGTCAAGGCGCGCGCTTCTGCCAAAATTTCACCCGGTGAGCGGCTCTCTTCCCTGCCGCGTTTCGATGGAATGATGCAATAGGTGCAGGCATGAGAACAGCCATCCATCACCGGCAGCATAGCACTCACCAACTGTCCCTGTTCTTCAATCGGCAGAGCGATATCGCCATCCAGCCACGCAAAACGGCCGGCGGTCTCGATTTCTTCGAAATGCTTGCCCATTTGCGCATACAGATGAGCGATCAATGGCCGCGGATCTGACGGCGATGAGAACACATCCACAAATGGGAATCGTTCGTATAGCTTCTTGGAGGGTTTGACACCCACCAGGCAGCCCATCACATTAATCACCAGAGACGGTTTGCGTTTCTTCAAAGCTTTGAGTGAAGTCAGCCGCCCAATGGCTTTGTCCTCAGCGCTCTTGCGTACCATGCAGGTGTTTAATACGATCACATCTGCTTCTTCCGCCTTCGCCACAGATTGATAGTCAAGATGTTCCAGCGCGGAAGCCACCCGCCTGGAATCTGCCACATTCATCTGGCAGCCTTCAGTCCATATATGATAGTGTTTGGTCATCGTCGCGTCATTATATCAAAGCGTTCGCCAACTTGCGAATTTTTCAGAATTCACCAGCCAGATACCATTCTGATTTTCTGATACAATTACCTTGTTTGGTTGGTAATGATTAAAGGTAGTGGTTGTATGATTAGAGTTATTGTTGCCTCCTCCAATCCTGTGAAAATCCAGGCAGTGTTTGAGGCTTTTCAAGAAGCCTTTCCCACAAAAGAACTGCTCATTGATACTATCAATGTCCCCTCGGGCGTCAGTGATCAGCCCACCTCAAACGCAGAAACACTGGAAGGCGCTGTCAACCGTGCACGCCATGCGCAGTCTTCAATCCCCAAGGCTGACTACTGGGTAGGCGTCGAAGGTGGTGTACAAGAAGAATTCGGCGGCATGAATAGTTTCGCCTGGGTGTGTGTCAAAGGCCATCACACCATCGGCAAGGCGCGTTCAGGCACCTTTTTCTTGCCTGAGCCGATTGCTGCGCTGATTCGGCAGGGCAAAGAACTGGGCGATGCCGACGATATCATCTTCCAACAGCGCAACAGCAAACAATGCGCCGGCGCGGTGGGCTTACTCACCAGGGGCATCATCGACCGCACCGCCCTCTACAAACATGCCGTAATCCTCGCCCTGATTCCGTTCATGTCAACAATAACCAGTGAAAACGAGTGTAAAAAATGACCAAAATAATTAAAGTTTGTACGAAAAGAGCCTACCTGAATGATGACACCCTTGGCTTAATCAGAGATCGTTTGGATGACAACGTGGAAATCGTTACAGAGATCCCTGAGGATGGCTGTGCAGATTTTGACATCATGATCAACGGCTCCCCAACCCATGAAGAACTGGCTACCAGTGAGAATCTGCGTTATGTCATCATGCCCTGGGCGGGCGTATCGCCTCACTTGCGCGATATAATGGCTGATTTTCCACAAATCAGTTTGCACAACTCTCACCACAATGCAGCCACCACCGGCGAGATGGCGATTGCCCTCATGATGGCAGCAGCCCGTTCCATCTCGCAAGTAGACCAGAAAATGCATCAGTGCGACTGGTCGCCGCGCCAACACAGCGATGACATCAATTATGTCCTCTATGGAAGGACCGCCCTGATCCTTGGCTTCGGGTCTATCGGTCAGCACGTCGCCCTCACCTGTCAGGCGCTGGGCATGAATGTCCTCGGCATCCGCCGTGACCCCGCCAAACCTATCCTCCCTGTATTGCATGCAAAGGTCTACCCGCCGGAGTCCCTGCATGATCTGCTCCCAAAAACGGACGTGCTCATCATCACCATGCCGCTGACCACTGAATCCGAGGGCATGATTGGGCAGAAAGAATTCGATTTGATGCCCACAGACAGCCTGTTAATCAATGTGGGGCGCGGGCCCGTGGTGGATCAACATGCGCTGTATAGGGCACTCACCTCTGGAAAACTGCATGCTGCCGGCCTTGATGTATGGTGGAACTATCCCAAATCAGGGCAGGACATCCAGCAGCCAGCCGATGCCCCCCTGCACACATTGAATAATGTAATCATGAGCCCGCATCGCGGCGGCGCGGGCGGAACGGGTGAAGCCGAAAACCTGCGCGCAGACGAACTGGCGCGAATGATTAATGCGGTTGCACGGGGCGAAGACATGCCCAATCGCATCAATCTGGCGCTTGGTTATTAAGCCCGGCAAATTCGGCCCCTGTTTTCGTCACTCCCTGTTAACAGCTTCCTTTATAATGATATTGTCATAAAGAAGACAAGGATTTGTGATGATCATTCGCAGTTACCGTAATGCTGCAGATTTTCTGCGTGTCATGCAAGCACCATTGGAAGAGAACGAGGTTGCCAACTCACTCATGCTGGGTGTTGCCTTGCAATATGCACGTCACCCAGAGCGGTTAACAGAGCCGATCTATTACCGCTCTGTGCATGACGCCACCAGCTTGATCGCTGCCGTGATCCACGCCCAAAACCATCCGTTGTTGGCTTATCAACACCGATCAGACAGCACAGATGCATTTTCAATGATCGTAGCAGATCTCTATCAGAGCAAAATTCGTCCATCTGGGGTGAATGCACCCATAAAAGTCTCCCGTAAGTTTGCCCATTTGTGGCAGGTGGTCAGCGGTTACCAGCCAGAAGTGCATGATCGCCAACGGTTATATCAATGTACACGCACAACCATGATCGACCTTGCTGAGGGTGAATTGCGCCCGCCTGATAAAAAGGAACTGAACATCCTGACCGATTGGGTCTTACAATTTTCCGAAATTGTCGGCGACGCCCTGGATGAGAAAACAGCTGAAACCATGCTGCAACAAAGATTCAAGGATGGCGATCTGTTTGTCTGGTCTGATGGCATCCAGGCAGTCAGCATGCTGATGAAAAACCGCCCTATCACCCATACCATCG
>DSBE01000037.1 GCA_011053085.1 Chloroflexota bacterium | reverse complement strand
CTTTCTGACTCACATCCATTGACGACAGGGACTGATGATGAGTTAATCGTCGAAGAAATCAAAGGTGATCTGACGGATTCCGCCTGGCTGGTGGATGAAAGTGGGAAACCGCTGGTAGAAGAGATTGATGATGACAAGGCAGACGGTGACGTTGAGTCAACAGAGTATGCAGCAAAACCAGGCCTGACAATGCCTCAAGAAGAGGAACAAAAAACGGTCGAAGTGCCCTCAGATGGCATGTCCAGCCTGGATCGCCTGACCGCTGCGTTGGGTTTGGGAGAAGAAGAGGACATAGAAGAACTTGCCGATGAAGACCTGGTCGGCTTTGCCGGCACAACCGAGCTTCCTGCCTGGATGATGGGCGATGCTGATCAGGAGGCGGAAGCCACCGCCATGCTGGATGCTGCCCTGGGCGAAACAAAAACACAGGCAGATGCCATGACAGCAGACCTGCCAGACTGGCTGGCAGAAGCCGATGAAGAGATGGATGATGAGGAAGCGATCCTTCTTCCAGAACCCGAAGAAGAAGAGTCGGTTTTTGAAGAAATGAGTGAAGTTGACGAGGTGGAACAGCCTGAAGAGGTTGGTTCTACGGCTGAACTGCCTGCGTGGCTGGAAGATGATGAGAACGAAGAGGAAGATGATCTCATCACGTCTGTTTCTGGCGAACTCACTGATTCTCAATACACAGATTGGTTGGCGGAGTTTGAGGTAAATGATGAGCTTGAGGAGACAACGGGCGAAACCGGCGAAGGTGAACCCGAAGAAGAAGGCACAGCGGTTTTGCCTGATTGGCTGCTGGAAAGCGACCAGGAGCCGCAAACATCGGATGAGGCAATTGAGGACCTGTTCCCAGCAACTTCTGCCCTGACCGGATCAACTGCCGGCTTGCCCGATTGGCTCTCCACTTATGCTGACGATGAAGAGGAAGAAGAAAAGATTGCCGAAGTCACACATATCGAGATCATTGAAGAAACTGATGATTTGGATGATTGGCTGGCCGAGCCTGATGAAGAGGAAGAACAGCCTTTGGTGGTCAGTGATACGGATGAATTAAATGAATGGGTGCAGGAGCACGGCATCCAATTTCCAACGATGGATGAAGACATAGACGAAGACGAGGAACCACTGGATGATGAAGTGATTCCTGTCGATGTCAGGAAGGACCTGCCGGATTGGGTGTTTGAACTGGAGCCTGAAGATGAGGGTGAACCTATCCCCGAGTTGAACGGAGCCGGGACAGCAGAATTACCCGCATGGCTGGTCGCCGGCGATGAATCTCCTGATGTGGCAGAATCACGCCAGGAAGAACCGGCAGATGCAGAATTCTTCGATTTTCTGGCACCCGATGACAGCATGGCCGCCACCACCGTCTTCACTTTGGACGATGAATTAGGCGATGAATTGGATGAAGAATTCGTTGAAGAAGACGACGATCTGCGGTCTCTGATCATGTCGGAAAGCACCTATGCGCCAACAGTAGAATTGGACAGCCAGTCAGAGTGGCTGAGTTCTTATGGAGAGGAAGAAAGCGTTCCCGACACCACTCTCGACGATGAAGAGGTGCATGAGGTAGAGGAAATTCCCGAATGGGTGCAACTGGCTGACACCACAGGCGAGTGGGAAGAAGGGACAGAAGCTTTCGGTGCGGCACTAAAATTTGATACCTTTGAAGAAGAAAGCATCAAGGAAATCCCCAATGAAGAGCGCAATATTCAATTGATGGAGCGCATTCTGCTTTCTGAGAAGAAAGCGGTGCCCGTGCCGCGCACACGCCAGCGCAACCGGCAGCTAACGCTGCGGTTAACGATCACATTGCTGATGGTTGCGTTGGTGGCGGTAGGTTTGTATTATCTGCCAATACCGCTGCCGAATTTCATCGCCAATGCGCCCCTGCAGGTGGTGCAGTTCCATCAGCTAATGCAATATTTCCAACAGACTGCACCGGACAAACCGGTATTGATGGTGTTTGACCTGCAGCCTGCCTATGAGGGTGAGTTGTCGGTGTATGCCGAACTGCCTCTCAAGGCTTTAATGGAGAATGATGCCCGCATCTTTACCTTCAGCACAGTGCCGGAAGGCGCAGCGCTGGCACAGAAGATGATGGTGGATGTGGTTATGGCAAATAATCTGGTGTATAACACCCAGAGTCAGGCGATGAATCTGGGCTACCTGCCGGGCGGTGCCGCTGCCATCAGAGATTTTGCGCTGAACATGCGTTTCACAGTACATGGGTTGGATGTGGGCGTAAACGGAGCCTACATCTGGGAACATCCCAGCACATCAGATATTGATAGTCTGGATGATTTTGCCATGGTGATCGTGATGACCGATGATTTGGACAAGGCCAGGTTGTGGATCGAGCAATCCAGCCTGTACCTGCCTGCCTCCACACCCTTGTTGATGGTATCCAGCGCCAAGGTGACCCCGCTGCTCAAACCTTATCTGCTCAGCGGCCAATTGGGCGGTCTGATTGGCAATCCCATTGACGCAGCCGCTTATGCCACACTATCCAATGAAACCAGCAGGGTGATCTATTTCTGGAAAGCTTATGAGTTGGGCATCTATCTGATGATGGCCAGTGTTTTCGGCGGCGCTGTTTACTTGATCGTCAATCAAATGCGCAAAGAGAAAAACGGCAGCATGCGGGGAGGCAAGTGATGACGACTTTCTGGCTTTTTGTGGGCTTCTTCCTCTCCTTAATGGTATTGAGTTATCTGGTTGGTGACAATCCGATGTTCCGTCTGGCCATTTATTTGTTCATTGGTGTGACAGCGGGCTACCTGGCGGTGATGATCATCTATCAAATCATTTTGCCGAAACTGGTGCTGCCGATCAAATGGGGCGGAGAATATTTCTTGTGGTCATTGGTGCCATGGGCTTTGTCCATCATGCTGATAACAAGATTATTCCCCAAGGTTTCACGCCTGGGCAACATTCCGCTGGCGTATCTGGTGGGTGTTTCTTCTGCTGTCATTATCAGCGGTGCCTTGATGGGTACCCTGGCTACCCAGGTATTCAGTGTGATCAACTTATTTGATTTGGATAGACAGACACAGGGCGCATTTTGGTCTTTGGTGGAAGGCGTGTACGTTTTGTTTGGTACGGTCTCGACGTTGTTATATTTTCAATTTTTTGCGCCCAAAGAAAGCCCCGGTAAGCCCAACCGGCTCGGGAAATGGATCAAGGTTTTACGTTTTATCGGGCAGATATTCCTCTCGATGACATTGGGGGCGTTGTTTGCCGGCGCCTATCTGACGGCGTTGATGGCAATGATCACGCGCATTAACGAACTAGGTTATGTATTTTGGATGATATTCTCGCGATAACTGGATAATTATGGCCGAACACAGCACAACCATTCTCATCATCGATATAGGGGCGGTGGAAACCACTGCGACGTTGCTTATGCATGTGGATGGGCGCTACGAGCTGACCGGCCAGGGGGTCACCAATTCGACCTGTTATGCGCCGACGTTTGATGTGTGGCACGGCTGTGTATCTGCCATTGGCAAGCTGGAAGGCCGCACCCAACGGTTGATCCTGGCGGATGACGAGTCTGTCATTCACCCGACCAATCTGCGCGGAGAGGGCGTTGACTATGTGGTAGTAACCACCTCATCGGGCCCTTCGTTGAAACTGGTAGCGGCTGGTTTGCTGGAGGACGTTTCATTGAAATCCTGCCGCCGCCTGGCAGCCAGTGTGGGCGGCAGGCTGGTGGATCAAATCAGCCTGACCAAAGGAAGCGCCGTGGATGCTCACCTGGATCGTGCGTTGAAAACCCGTCCGGAGATCATTGTGCTGGCGGGGGGAACCGAAGGCGGTGCATCGCGTGCTGTTATTAAAACCGCTGAGTTGATCAAAGCCGTGTGCCATTTGCTGCCAGGCAGCAAACGTCCGGCGGTGTTGTATGCTGGCAACCAGGCGATTGCCGACCAGATCAAAGCGATGTTAGATGGCCAGACAGAAGTGATCACGGTTGCCAATATTCGCCCAAGCATGGAGAAAGAAAGCCTGTCAGCCGCACAATATGCGCTGGCTGAAATTCTTGCCTATATCCGCACCAAGCAAGTGGGCGGGTTGAACCGGGCTGCCCAGAATAGTGTATTACCGTTACTTCCCACCTCGTTCACTTTTGGGAGAACAATGCGTTTGTTGAGTACCTATACAGTGACTGAACGCAATCCGGTGCTGGGCGTTAGTGTGGAAAGCAACCAGACGACCCTCGCGGATGCATTCCGCGGAAGTCTGCGGCTGGATGTCTTGCCGTATGGCACCGGCACAGGTGTGAGCATGCTCTTGGAGAACACCAGGCTGGAAGAGATTCAGCAATGGATTGCCTCAGATTTGCCGTCTGTGATGGTACGCGACTATCTGCATCAAAAAGCGTTGTATCCTGCCAGTGTGCCCATTGACCAGGAATCGCTGCTGATTGAACAAGCCATGATTCGGGTGATTTTGCAGTTGTCAATGACGCATGCGCGCCAACTGTTTGAAAAACCCAACAATGGTTTTACCAGGATCGTTGCGGCGGGGAATGCGCTGACCAATGGCCCGACCATCCGTCATAGCTTGTTGATGCTGCTGGATGGCATTCAACCCAGTGGTTTGACCCAATTTGTGCTGGATGAAGGGCAGTTGATGGCAGCAATCGGCGCTGCGGCAGCCATTGATTCGGCAGTGCCCGTGCATATGCTGGCATCATCCTTGTTTGCCGAACTGGGCACGGTGATCTCGCCGGTTAGTGAAGAGAAAATCGATCGGCCAATCGTTCATGCCAAATTACAATACCAGGATGGCAGTGATATGACCTTTGAGGTCAAAAAAGGCGAAATCAAGGTGGTACCATTGCAGCCCCGACAAGAGGCTGAACTGGAGATCACTGCACTGGGGCGCACATGGATCACAGAAAACCCATTGCGCACACGTTTGATAACGAGCGTGGTTGGCGGGTTGTGCGGCCTGGTGATTGACGGCCGCGGACGCCCGATCTACCTGCCTTCTAATCGTGATGACCTGTTGTTTTTGCAGCAAACCTGGCGTCAGCAGATTGGTATCAGCAGCCAGGTGATGGCAGGCAGGCAATGAGGAGGGCACGGATATGATAGCATCCGTGACTGTGATCAACGGCCTGGTAGGATTTCAGCGGCCGCGTCTGCTGCCGGTGGATGGCCATGTTGTGGCGCATATCGGCCAGCAGGTGATGCCGGAAACAGTGCTGGCAGAAGCCATCATTGCCCCGCATGTCGAAGTGCTGGATGCCAGGGTGGTTTTCAGCGGCGTCAATCGAGCCAACATGAAAGAGATGATCGAACGCAATGTGGGCGAGAAGGTTGAAAAAGGTGATGTCATCATTGCCACTGGCGGAAAACTGAACCGTGTGCTGCGAGCCACCACAGCTGGTATTATTCGCTCTATCAGCACCAGCCAGGTGTTGTTAGAAGCAGCGCGCAAGCCCTTCCAGTTGCGGGCAGGGTATACAGGAACAGTCCAGGAGATCATCCCGGAGAGGGGCGTGATGCTGCGTATGCAGGGTTCTTTGGTACAGGGGGTGTGGGGTAACGGTCACCTGATGACCGGGAAATTAATTTCTGCTACGATTGACGCACGTAAACCACTGCAGCCGGAAGATCTGCGTGGTGAATGCGTGGATGCGATCGTTCTGGCAGGACGCTGTCGTGATGCTGATACCTTGCAGCGAGCAGCGATGCTGCCGGTGCGTGGTTTGATTGTGGGTACGATATCATCCCATCTGATCCCGATGGTGCGGTCGTTGAAGTTCCCGGTGATGGTTGTGAATGGTTTCAGCCCTGCGGGCATGGATGAAAGCGCGTATCGTCTGCTGCGCAGCAATCAGGGCAGGCGGGTTTCACTGCTGGCGCAGGCATGGGACCGTGAATTGGGCATTCGGCCGGAGGTATTCATTCCGCTGCCGGCAGAAGATATCCGCTTGGTCCAGGAATTGATCGATTATCGCGAAGGTCTCACCGTGCGCATCAACACACTGCCTTACATGGCGCAGGTGGGCACCATTTCTTTTGTGCATCCTGACAAAGTCACCTTGCCCAACGGGTTGATGGCAAGGGCAGCGGATGTGACCCTGAAAAATGGGCAGTCAATCCTGGTACCACTCAACAATTTAGATGTGCTAGAATGAGCATATCATCATGAAAGGGTTGTTTTGACCTGGTCATAAACTTGCAACATCTCACGTGATGGTTTTCCATGAGGAGAAACGATTATGTCATCGAATGAAAATAACGATTATCAGTTTTACAGCAATGAAGGAACCGCGCCGTTAGGGGATTCTGACGCTATTCCGCCATTTGAAATTGAGGAAAGCACCGCGGATACCCTCGAAGAATATGCGGCAGATGAGGATGCACCTGCATCACGCAACAATCGCATGTTTATGATTGCATTAGGGGTGTTGGCGGCGGTCTTCATTCTGGCAATCATTGGCATGATCGTGCTCTCCACGATGATTATGCCCGCACAGAATGCGCGCCGTACGCAAGCCGCCATGGACATCCTGTATGGCAACCAGCAGACGATCGAGGCTGCTACCACGACAGCTGAATCCTTTGCGGTGGCGGCTGAATTAACCCGCATTGCCCAGGATACCGCCCCGACAGCCACGGATGTACCACCCCAGCCGACTGCGACCGAAACAGTAATGGTGCCTGAAGAGCCAACGCCAACCGAAGTACCTGAGCAAGAGGAGATTGACCTGATTGCCACCAGCGAAGCAGCGGAGGCACTTTCGCAAACCGCTACCGTTGAGGCGTTACTGACCCAGGTGGCGGCCAGCCCGACGCCAACCGAAGAGGCGGAAATGCTTGAGCCGACCCCTAACGCGGCGCAGTTGACGGCTACGGCGCTGGCAGAGCAAGGCGATGAGCAACTGCCCGACACTGGCTTCTTTGACGGTGGAAATTACTTCGTAGTTGCCCTTGCAGCGGTCGGACTGGTAGCGGTCATCATTGTAGCCCGCAAGCTGCGCAGCGCATAATATCATTCAATAGGCAAGAAAATCCCTGCTCATTGAACAGGGATTTTTTTTATGTGCGGTTCGCTAATTGACAGAATCGGCGATCTGTTTGCCGAAATCCAGCAGGGCTTTGACCATTTCAGGGCTGCGTCCTTCGGCATAAACGCGCAGGACAGGTTCGGTGCCAGACGGCCGGATCAACAGCCAGGAATCATCTGTCATGATGTATTTGACGCCATCGTTGGTGAGAATATCGGCGACTTTTTCTGGACCGATGGCGGCGGGGGCTTTGTTGATCAAGTCTGCTACCAACCCATTCTTGGAAACAGGATGCAAAAGGCGCATATCACTGCGCTCATAAAAGGCAGGGCCAACCTCATCTAACAATTCTTTGACCAGCACGCCCAGCGGTTTGCCAGCCGAAGCGACAATCTCAAGCAGGAGCAAACCCATCAAGATGCCGTCGCCTTCCGGAATGTGGCCTTTGAAGGAAATGCCGCCCGATTCTTCACCGCCAATGAGGACGTCATTGTGCAGCATATGATCGGCAATATGATTGAAACCGACGGGGGTTTCATACACCGGTAGGCCATATTTCTTTGCCAGGCGGTCGACCATGCGCGTGGTAGAAACGGTGCGCACCACGGCACCCGTCATGCCGCGTACCTCCACCAGGTGTTTGAGCGCTAACGCCATGATCTTGTGAGGATCTACGAAATTACTGCATTCATCCACGGCACCGATGCGGTCGGCATCGCCGTCAGTTGCCAGGCCGATGCTGCCCTGTCCCGAGGCAATCGCGCCCATCAGGGGGCCCAGATGTTTGGCGATAGGTTCAGGATGGCAGCCGCCAAAGCCGGGGTTCATATCGCTGCGAATCTCGATCACTTCGCAGGATGTTCCCTGCAAAATGCCTTTGATCGTGCCGCGGCCGGAGCCGTACATGGAATCGACCACCACATGCATGGGCTCCTCTGAGAAAAGGTCAAAGTTGATCAGGGTGCGCAGGTGGTTGTAATAGGCTGGAATGGGGTTGAAACGCTGGATGAGACCCTGCTCCTTGGCGGTATCGTATTCCATCAGGTTGGGGCCGCGCGCCTGCTCTTCGTTGTCATTGAGGTACACTTCCACTTTGGCGCACTGCTCGGGCGAGGCAGAACCGCCAAAAGCGGCTTTCACTTTGACGCCATTGTAGCGGGGGGCGTTGTGTGAGGCGGTGATCATAATACCTGCCACAGCATTCATTTGCGCCACCGTGAAACTGATGGCAGGTGTGGGGCAATCGGATTGGGTCAGCAGCACCTTGAAGCCGTTGGCTGCTAACACACGCGCCACCTCAGAGCCGTAACGGTCAGAGAGAAAGCGAGAATCAAAACCGACAATGACTTTGTTAAAATCGGGGGTTTGTTTCAGTATTTGGGGGTCATTCCATGTTTTGGAGCGAATGGTATCGGCGATTGCTTGAGCGACCATGCGCAGATTGTGAAAGGTAAAGGTTTCTGAGATGACGGCGCGCCAGCCATCGGTTCCAAAGTTAATCGGCATTGTTCAATCTCCCAAAAAAGTTGTGGTTAATCAAAGATCAAATAAATTCTAAGCATCCACCCCTCAATGGACTCATCCCATAACGGAGTGATGCGAACCCAGGTACCATTTTCATTGGTAACTGATTCATACACTTTGACCCGTGAATTGTTCAGCAGGGTGGTATAGGGTGGTTCCAGCGGTAGAGCGCTGAAGTAAGGACCCTGGCGGACGATAGAACCGCCGCCAGTTTCGGCGTAAACAACGGCATACATGGGTGTAACCGTTATCTGCGGGGTGAAGGTGATGGTAGGTGTTGCAGAGGGTGTCGCTTTGGTAGCCGTGGTGGTCGGGGTGATCGGTGTCATGGTGCTGGTGGCAGGGATCTCTGTCGGGATGGCTTCAGCGGTCAATGTCATGGCAAGCGCCGCGTCAGGGGTCGGGGTGGGGGAG
>DSBE01000173.1 GCA_011053085.1 Chloroflexota bacterium | reverse complement strand
GGCATTGGCGATGCTCCTGGGCTGCCCGGAGTTGGACTTGAAGATGGTGGTTACTGAGGATGGTGATACCACCTACCGCGCGCGCATTACCGCCAAATTCCTGGAACTGTGCGGGCGGCCGGATGTGCCGGTGGCTGTCGGCGTTTCCAAGCCGCAAGACGCGCATTTTAACCAGCAGCCCTGGGTAGAAGGCTACCGTCTGAGGGATTACCCCGGCGTGGTTCACAAGGATGGTGTCCATGCGATGATTGACCTGATCATGGCGTCACCAGAACCGGTCACTATCATCGCTATTGGGGTGGTCACCAACCTCGCCAGAGCGTTGGAAATCGAGCCGCGCATTGCGCAGCGCTGCAAATTCGTCGGCATGCATGGCAGCATTTATGCAGGCTATGGCGGCAGTAAAGTAATTTCTGCCGAAGCCAATGTGATCAACGATGTATCCTCCTTCCGCAAGGTGATATCGGCACCTTGGCTGGATAGCTTGATCACGCCGCTGGATACCTGCGGTCTGGTGGTTCTGACCGGAGATCATTATCAGAAAATTTACCAGTCAGACCTGCGCAAACTGCGGGCGGTGATCGAAAATTATGAGATATGGGCGAAATTGGTCAAGTGGGCGGTGATCGAACACACAGACCGCCAATCTTCCTGCCTGTTTGATACCGTGGCAGTCTATCTGGCGTATGCAGAAGACCTGGTAGAGATCGAGGAGGTCTCTATCAGCACCACTGCTGACGGCTTTACAGTCGTCGACCCTGCCGGTACAAAGGTGCGTGCGGCGGTGCGCTGGAAAGACCTGACCGCGTTCTATGATCATCTGGTTGCGCGTTTGCTGGTTGTTTAAGTGCAAAATTAAGGAGAAAAAAACATGAAAATGAGAGCAAATTTTGTTATCGGGCCGAAGAAGTCAGAAGTGCGTGAGGTTGAATGTCCTCTGCCTGGGATGGGTGAAATCTTGATTGAAGTCAAAGCCTGCGGGGTGTGCGCCTCCGATTTTGAACCCTGGCTCAACCCGAACGCCAATGATGACGGCGCGGCGGTCGCTATGGGGCATGAGCCGGCGGGCGTGGTGGCGGCTGTTGGGGAGGGCGTGACAGAATTCAAGGTCGGTGACCGGGTGGCTTCTATGGCTGGGCCGGCATATGCTGAGTATTGCTGTGTGCCGGCCAACATGACTGTACACCTGCCAGGTGATGTTTCCTTTGAAGAGGGTGTCCTCGAGCCGCCGGGCTGCCTGGTGGCAGAATTGACACGCGTCCCGCTGCAGCTGGGCGATGAGGTGGCCCTGATCGGCTGTGGTTTCATGGGGTTGATGCTGATCCAACTGCTGCGGGCAAGGGGTGTCGGCAAGATTGTGGCAATCGATGTCAGTACAGAAGCGCTGGAAAATGCTCGTCGGTTTGGCGCAGATGAGACCTATACTCCGCAAGGTTTGCCAGAACAGTATCTGTGTACGGAATGGGACCGCATGTGGGATACCGGCTTTGAGAAGGTGATGGAAGTGACCGGCAAACAGCCCGGCATTGATCTGGCGATCAAGATGACCCGCGCGCATGGATTTCTGGCGGCGTTCGGTTATCATCAGGACAAACCGCGCGTCATCGACATGAAGATGACCGGCTGGAAGGCAATGACATTGCATAATGCCCATGAGCGCCGTATCTGGGCGATGGTGCATGCCATGCAGGTGTCAGGGGATATGATCCGGCGCGGTACATTGGACATGAAGTCGCTGGTGACCCATCACTATGGGCTGGAGCAACTGGACGATGCCTTCACCGCCATGATGGAAAAGCCAACTGGCTATATCAAGGCTGTGTTGATCCCCTGATTTCTCGCCTTTATGAAAAAATTCATCATTCTGTGACGTTCGGCAGGTGACTGCCTGCCGAATTTCACTTTCATATTTCGCAAAATGTGAAAAAATATGTAAAGATTATGAAAAAGTCTGTTTGGACCTTTCCTGCATAAGAATTCACACGGGAGTCGAATTATGTCAATCCAACTAAGGCAGCAGCAATTGATTAAATTGCTTGATGAGAACGGTGCAATGAACGTCAATGACATCTCGCAGCGCCTGGGGGTCACCGGAGCAACCGTGCGCAGCGATTTGCGCCGGCTGGAAGACCGCGGTGTTGTGCAGCGTTTTCATGGCGGTGCGCGCCTGGTTGAAACTGATATGAACAATGACAACAAGGTCGAGTGTCGAAAAAAGCGGATCGCGCGTTATGCTGCCAGCCTGTTGAATGATGGCGACTCGGTGTTGTTCGATGCCAGTTCCACGGTCAAATACATGGTGAAGTACATGCGGCAGTTGGAAAACATGACGCTGTTCACCAACGCGGTGTCGATGGCGCGGGAGTTGGTAAAGAACCCTTCCAACCAGGTGATCCTGGTAGGGGGACGCTTGCAGGATGATGGCGACCTGGTTAAGGGTATCCGCGGTTTCTCGATCATGGATGGGCTGCATGTCGCCAAGACCTTTATCAGTTGCTCCGGGTTTTCTTTGGAGAACGGGCTGATCACGTTTGATGTGGATGAAGCCATTGTGATGCGTGAGCGCATTTCGATTGCCCGCGAGGTGATCGCGCTGGTTGATTCGACCAAGTTCGGCAAAGAGGGCGTGGCGCCCTTTGCCTCGCTGAAAGAAGTCTCTATGGTCATCACCGATGACGGCATCGGCAATGATTGGATCAAAGAGATTCGCAGCCGCGGGCCTGAACTGGTAGTGGTTGATAAACAGGGTAACATCAAGCATTTCCCTGCCAGCCGTGGACAGTTTACGATCGGTTTTGCCAACCTGGACACCACCAGTTCCTTTGCGGCAGATGTGCAGAAAGGATTGGAGCGGGCTGCGGAGCAGGCCAATCTGCGGTTGATCGTGAAGAACAACCAGCTGAATAGCGAGGTGGCGCTGGAAAATGTGAACGAACTGATCGAAGATGGCATCGATTTGATGATCGAATACCATATCGATGAGACCATTGGGGCGGTTATCATGGACAAATTGAACCGGCGTCATATCCCGGTGATCGCCGTAGATATTCCCATGATTGGCGCTACCTATTTCGGTGTGGATAACTACAATGCGGGACTGATGGCTGGCGAAGCTATGGGCGAATGGATTATGAATCAGTGGCACGGGCACTTTGATCGCGTTTTCATCCTTGAGGAGCCGCGCAGCGGCTCATTTCCGGCGGCGCGCACCTACGGTCAGCTGGATGGCGTGCAGAAAGTATTAGGAAAGATTCCCGAAGTGAAGCGCATGCGTTTGAATTGCGGCAATCGTAAAGACACCAGCCGGGCAGCGGTGAAAAATGCGCTTGAAATTTATCCGGAAGCCCACCGAATCGCGGTGTTGGGCTTCAACGACGATTCCGCCATGGGGGCGCTGGAAGCCGCGCGTGAGTTAGGCCGCGAACAGGATGTGGTCATTGTCGGCCAGGATGCGGCGGCTGTCATTCGCGATGAAATACGCAATCCGGAATCACGTATCATCGGGTCTACGGCTTGTTGGCCAGAACATTACGGAGCGAGGCTGGTCAAACTTGCCATCAAAATCCTCAATGGCGAATGGGTGCCGAATGCAGTCACGATGGACCATATGTTCATTACCCACGTCAACATCGAAAATTTTTATCCACAGACCAGTCAAAAAGAACTCGTGAAAGCCGGCGAGGATAGCTACAGCTAAGGGTCAACCGCCGAATTCTTTGCGCATGCGTTCGACATAGTATTGCACCAATTCAAATTTGCCATCTGGCGCAATGCGATGGTCGGGGCAGGGGATGTAGCCGCCCAGATCGACCAGGGGTTTGAGGCGTTCGATTTCACGGTCAATGGCAGCGCGGTCATGCGAGAAAACGACCTTGTTCATGCCGCCCACTCCGCGCAATTCACGGCCGAACTGCGCCCTCCAGGGAGCGATGGAAGCCTGCCAGGTGCCGACTTCGATGGGGAACATGATGTTGACGCCATTTTCCAGCCAGATAGGCACCAGTTTGTCGATGTTGCCGTCGCTGTCGAGGGAGGTGAGGTGGATGTTATGGGCATTCAGCAGTTCGGTGTTGCGTTTGTAGTAGGGGCCGATCTTGCTGCGAAAGAAGCGCGGTGAGACCAGCGGGCCATTCTTGAAACTGATGTCTTCCCAGTAGTGCGCATAGTCGAAATCATCGTTGGCGGACAAGATGGTTTGCAAATTCTGGTAGGTCAGGTCAGCGACAGTTTGGATGATCTCTTCCAGCAGTTCCGGGTCATCCGCCATCATATAGGAGAGATTGACCACACCGATCCAGTTACGGATCGTGCCCAGCAGGCTGCCGACCCACAGGCAGTTGGGCAAGGAACGGTCAGCTTCGCTGGCAGGTGGGTGCATGACCTCGTGCGGGATGCGTTCCAGCGACCATTGCAGTTTGGGCAGGTAGAGTTCTTCCCAGGCATGGCGGTCTTTAAGCAGGTGATCGATCTCGGAGGGGATCGAGATGGCGTCTGGCTTTTCCAAAATGATGGCGCCGTCTTCATTGAGCACTTCGCGGCCGCCGTCTTCATGTTCTTTCAGCACTTTTCGTTCAAACGGCGGCAGCAGATTGGCATTACCGCCCTTTGAACGGCTCCAGTTAAAATCCCAGCCGAAAATGGCATCCAACGCCTGGTCAGCGGCATTACCGTCATTTTGCGCGGCAGCCAGATCATGCGGGATATGGCCTTCATCGGCCCATTTTTCGAGGGTTTGCAACCAGTAGCCAAAGTGCACGATCGGCAAGCGGTCATAGGGCTGGTAATTCATGATAGCGAGGGTGCGTTCACGGTTGTTCATCGTTCTCCTTGCGGCGGATTGGCTGAATGATTGCTAATGATTATAAATGATTGCAAGGCTTGCCAGCGGCTTGCGCAAGAAGTATGATGAAGGTGAAAGACAAACACCCTGTGGAGGAAAAAATGCGGCTGGTGGAATATATGCAGAGTGTGCTCCATCCGGAGCGGTTTCATGGCTATGTGCTCACACCACCCTTTTTCGAGGGTTGGTACATCAAGCTGGTCACCGCTGATCCTAGCGAGGCATACGCTTTCATCCCCGGCATCTCTATCACCAAAGATGGCGAGGGCAGCCATGCTTTTGTACAGGTACTGAATGGCAGCAGCGGCGAGGTGCAGGTGGTGGACTATGACGTGGATGAATTCTACTGGAATCGGCGCGCTTTTGATGTACATATCGGTGGAAACCACCTCTCGCTGGAAGGTATTAACCTTGACCTGAGCACTGACAACGGCAGTATTCGCGGCAATGTCAGGTTCGGTAAGATGATCCCCTGGCCGGTGATGTTCCATTCGCCGGGTGCGATGGGGCCGTTCGGCTGGCTGCCGTTCATGGAGTGCAACCATGGGGTGTTGGGGTTGGATCATGCGCTCGAAGGTGTCCTGCGATTCGGCGACCATGTGGCGGATTTTACCGGCGGGCGAGGGTATATCGAAAAAGACTGGGGCGGTGCCTTCCCCAAACGCTGGATCTGGATGCAGGCCAATCATTTTTCGCAGGCTGGTACCAGCCTGGTGGCATCGGTGGCGGTGGTGCCGATGATGGGATTCGCTTTCGAGGGATTAATAGCGGGATTGTATCATCAGGGCAGGCTGCATGCCTTCACAACCTACAATGGGGCGAAGGTAACCCGGCAGCAGATAGGTGAAAATGGAGTAGAGTTACAATTTGAACGCGCGAGCGAGCGATTGTGGGTGAAAGGAACCCGCCAGTCCGGGGGTATTTTGAAAGCGCCCACATTGGCGGGCATGGACCGCCGCATTGTGGAAAGCCTGGATGCCAAAATTCTGGTAAAATTCTGGCGGAACAATCGATTGATTTTGGAGGATGAGGGCAGGCGCGCGGGTTTAGAGATCGTCGGCTGGTGACAGCTGATATTAGTTTTTTTTCAGGCAGCAGACGGTCCGCTGTGTTATAGTGTTAATCAGGTAAACCTTCTGGTGTCTTTGACATGGCTTCTGATAGCTGTGGACGCCTGGCGAGTGGTAAAAGATTATGTCCGAGCAATTAATTCAACGCGAATTTGATCTCTTGATGCAATACTCGAAAAACGGTATCATCACTTTTCGGGCTGTTCATGATGGAGAATTTACCTGCCATCGGGTGAACCCGACTATGCTGGGTTTGTTGAAGGTGGCTTCGCAAGAGGAGGTTGTTGGGAAAACGTTCGAGACTGTGTTTGCCAGCCATTTGAGTTCGATGCAACCCCTGTTTACCGAGTTGTGTGGCAAAAAAACTGTCAAAGAAACTTATGTATCTCTCGGAGATGTGTTGTACAAGGTCTTTGGGGCCTCCACTTGGGAGGTAGAAGGAATTAAGAGTATCCTCTTTTCCTTTGTCGAGCGCTGGCGCTATTCCCCCAGTTTCTATGGAAACCAGGCGTTGATGAATGCCATGCAGGATGCCATTTTCGTTTTTGATTATGTGAAAGAAGGCGAATTCCGCCTGAATTTTCTGAATGAAGAACATCAGCGCAGCACAGGTTTGAACCTTGAGCGCGATGCTGGCAAGACCCCGCAAGAACTTGTTGGTGAGGAGGACGGTGCCAGGATTGCCGCCAACTACCAGCGCTGTATCGATGAAAACATAACCATGCAATATGAGGAGTATACTGTGCTGCCGGCTGGCGCAAAATCGTGGCAGACCAAGATCGCCCCGGTGTTGGGTGATGGAAAACCGAAGCAGATCATTGGCGCTTCGCGTGACATCACCGCGCTGAAGAACGCCAATGAGGCGTTGAATGCCCTTTACACCGAATATGAAGCGATTTTCAACGAGAGCAACATTCCTATGTCAGTGGAAGATGTTGATGAAGAAAAGATGGACTTTCGAATCACGCGACTGAATAAATGTTTTGAAGATACCTTCCAAATGCCAACAGATGTTTATCGAGGGCAATCGGTTCTGGATTTTTTGGAAGAGCCCTGGGCTTCAGAAATGTATGAGGTGCGGAAGAAGGTTGTACTTGAGAAGAAGCCCCATAGTCTTCAACATGAGATCAAGTTGAACAACAAGCTGTACACCAGTTTGACCACACTGGCGCCGGTCATCCGCAATGGACGGGTGGTCAATATTGTCGGTTCTGCCAAGGACATCAGTGAGATCAAACGTTACCAGGATGTTTTGAAATTAGAAGGACAGATGCTGGCGCAGCGGCTTGCCAACCGCACCGAAGCGTTGCAGGCTTCGGCGGAACAGCAGGAAGAATTCTTTACTTCAGTTACGCAAGAGTTCCGGGCGCCGATTACCTCCATTCTGGGTTTGATCGAAGTGGCGAAACAGACCGTCACAGAGCATGAGCCCCTGTACCCTTATCTGAATGGGATGCGGGATGAGACCGAACATCTGATGGGTTTTGTGGATGCCATCCTGGATGCCACCCGTGTTGGACAGGAGCGTGAAGAATTGCGTATTCGGCGGTTTGATGTCAAAAGAGCTGTTGCAAAGGTCGTAGAAACAGTGACTGAAAAGCATCCTGCATTCGAAGGGCGCATTCATTTTGAGGATCACCTGCCGATGGTGGATATCTGGCAAGACGAAGACCATTTTATAAAGGTGTTTTCTGCCATTGTAGAACAGGCTGTGCTTGATTTACCCGGAGAAGGTGAATTTACTTTCAAAGGTGAATACCTGGCAAAAACCAAGGAATTGTGTTTTTCCTGTCTGACAGAATTTAACCAGGAGCATCGTATCAATGAAGAAGCCTCGGTTTACAACGCTGCCATTAACCAGTCACCTCGGGTGGGGTCATACATTGACATAGCCCTCACCCAACTGCGCGCAAAGAAAATGGGCGCCTGGTTCAGGTCAACTCGTGAAGGAACCCAAAACAAAGCGGAATTCTTCGTCCCCTTGCTTGAGAGATAGGTTTACTAACGCAGACAAGAATTTGTCTTTGAAATCCTGAATGGACAGGCTGTCGTTCTCAGCAGGGCAGTCGGCGATATTTTGTGCCAGTGATTCCTCGCCAGAGGCATTGGCGTATATGAAAAAGAAAACACCTGCCACGGCTGCGGCAGGTGTTTTGCTGTTGACTTCAAGAAGATTATTCGATGGTTGTCCAGGAATCGATGACGAGATAGATATCCACAAAAGCAGGCTCGCCGTTGTAGTTCACGTTCACACTCTGGTTCAGCGTGGCACCGGCAGCAATGGTTTCACTGGAGCCATAGCCACCACCGATGAAGTTGTCATCGGCATCGTACAGCACCACCACCATGCGCAGATCGGCGACGGATTTGTCGGAACCGTTGGTCAGATCAAAGGTGACCTTAGGCCAGAAGCCCTCATCGTCCAGGTCATAGTTGTCAGTTGTGAAGGGATTACTGGTAAATTGCGGGGTGTCGAACTTGCCAGGCAGCAGCTCAACGAAGTGACGCACGCCCTGCATCCCCTCAGGAGTGGAAATGCTGGAGTAAATGGCAGCGGTATCATCCGGCAGAATATGGTTGATCCAACCGATTTGCACCGCCACAACATCGCCATTCTCAGCCATTACCGTCAACTGGTATGAAATATTTGTAGCTGCCTGGGTGGTGTTGGTGTTATGTACAAAGAATACCACTTCGTAATTGTCGTTGACGGCGGTGGCGGGCATATACGAATCAACGAAAGTCGTGTCGAAGTAACTATTGTCTACCTCGAACTTTGTAGAGAAGGAATGGGTTGGGTAGAACTCCACCCGGCTGACGGTTTCGTTGTCGCTGATGTTCAGGTAGACCATAGTGCCGGTGAAATCGTTCGGGAACACCTGGTTTACATAAGAGGAACCGGCAGCTACTACATCGCCTGCCGCATTGAAACCCAGTACACCGACATACAGGCTTGTCTGGTAAACATCCAGGTTGTTGTGCAGCTGGGCAGAGGCTTGCGGGAACCACTCATCATCAATGAACAGCGGATTGGTAATAAAGAGGCTGTCAGCAGTGACATCGCTGGCATCGCAATTGCTGGGATTGAGGGTG
>DSBE01000401.1 GCA_011053085.1 Chloroflexota bacterium | reverse complement strand
TCCCAGGCCGGTCCCAGCACAGTACCGCCATCGTGGGTTTCCAGCCCCACCTGGTGGCCGGTGGCATGCATAAACGCCGGATACCCAGCTTCCGTCACCACCTTGCGCGCGATGGCATCCACTTCTACCCCGCTGATCCCCGGCCGCATGGCGTCCACGGCTGCCTGCAAAGCGTTAACGACCGTATCAAAACCATGCTGCACAGCAGGCGGCGCGCTGGTCTCACCTTCGTCAAGGAAATACACCATGCGCTGGATATCAGAGCAGTAGCCTCGTTGGCGCACGCCGAAGTCAAAATGCACCAGGCTGCCCGGTTCAATGCACAGGTCTTTGGGGCTGGCATGCCCCAGTACACTCTGCGCCCCCACATTGACCCCGGGACAGGAATGTTCTGCCCAGGCGGTGCTCAGCCCGCGCGCCGTCACTTCTGCCTGCATCAATGCCGCCACATCCGCTTCGCTCATGCCATACGCCAGCTGGCGGAAGGTGTGCGCATAGATGGCTTCGGCGCTGGTGACAGATTGGCGCAGCCGTTTGATCTCCGCCGGGCTTTTGCGCCCGCGCAGCGCTGCCACAACCGCGCCCGACGAGACCAGGCGCTCTGCATAGGGGGTATCCTGCAAATAATCCAGCAATTTCAGATACATACCGTGATGCAGCCCGTCGGCGAATACATCATCTTTCGACATGTTGACGGCAATAGTCTGCGGGTCAAGCCGCTGGATGGTCTTCAGCAACAGCTCGCGAATGGATTGGTCATAGCCGATCACGGTCTGATACGCGCCGGTATCCTCCGCCAGGGTCCTGTCAAGATTACCCAGCAAGCAGATGGACTCACCGCCCGCTGTGAGCAGCATGGCACTGTCCCAGGTGAGGGTCTGTTCGCCGAAGATCATCGGCAGTACGGGATCATAGCCTGCCACCGTTTCACGTACATAGGTCAGCCACACATCGATGCCTTTTTCCTTTAAAATATGCGCAGCTTGTGCCACTTTTTCCTGAACGATGCTCGCCATACCTGCCTCCTTAGCCTGCCTGTATTACTTTTCGTTGACCACTGTAAAGATTATATCGCAAGCCTTCTTTTTTTCATCACCCCAACCACAGCAGGCAGAACAGAAAAAACGATCCTGTCTTTCTAAACCGCCATCATATTAAAACTTACACATTTGTTGGGTGTTGGAAGGCTGCCGACGCCTTGTTATAATCAAAACACAACAGGAGTTCATTGATTATAGAAAGAGGTTTCAGGGGTGAACAAACGTAAAGGCTACGAACACAAGGTTTACGAACGCACTTTTTCTTCTCATGCTTATTTGATCATTCGCACCGGCTTCACATTGTCGCTGGTGTTGCTGCTGCTGGCGCTGGCCTGGCAGCCCGCCAACGCAACTGCCTCCGACAGTCTGAGCGGCATCTTGACCATCCTCTATGGCCGCGGTGAAGACGGTGAAGCCACCGTGCTCTACACCCTGACCGGCGATCAGGACCAGGTCACCCAATTGCATTTTGCCCCCGGCAGTGTCGATTTCGAGACACTTTTTTACCTCAATGGCAAGCCCGTGCGCGTGACTGGCACAGCCATACCGGACAGCGCCCACAACGCTAACTGGCAGGTGCTGGATGTGGCAGAGATCGTCGCTGCCGATGGTGCCATGCTGCAAGACCTTTCCGCGCCCCATCTGAGCGGCTCTTTCCCTTTCATCTCGCTGCTGTGCAAATTCCCTGACCGCACCGGCACCACCAATGACGTCAGTTACTTCATCAACCAATACAGCGCCACTTACCCCGGGCTGAGTCATTACTGGATCGAAGCCAGTTACGGCAATTTCGATCTGGCAGGCAGCACCGCCAAAGACTGGAGAACCCTGCCACAGCCGCGCAGCTACTACCACAACGCGGACGGTTCATTAAAACACAACCTGCTGGCGCAGCATTGCACTGCCCTGTTTGACAGCGAGGTCAACTTCTCCCAATTCGAGGGCATTAATTTGATGTTCAACGATATCTTCGAGCAGAATTACGCCTGGGGCGGCACGATCAACCTGTGCCTGGATGGCAAATGCTACTGGCGCATGACCTGGGAACCGCCCTGGGGCTGGGGCAAGAACACGGTCATGGCGCATGAACTGGGGCATTCCTTCGGCCTGCCGCACTCCACCGGACATCGCATCACCTACAACAACGCATGGGACATGATGAGCGATTCTTACGCCAACTGCAACCGCGCCACGCATGGCGTATATGGCTGCCTGCCGCAGCACACCATCGGCTATCACAAGAAAATGCTGGGGGTGTTCACGCCATCGCGCATGGCCACCGTCCTGCCCGGTGAAAGCGCTACCTTTACCATCGAACGCCTCTCCAATCCTACCAACAGCAATGTGCAATATGTAGAGGTACGCATCCCTGACACCACCCGCCGTTTCTACACCATCGAAGCGCGCACCAACACCACCGCTTCCGGCTATGATTACAAACTGGTCGGCAGCGCTGTCATCCTGCACACCGTCAACCTGGATGTCGCCAACGAGCCGGCGGATGTCATTGACCCGGGCAGCAACACCAACACCAACGATGACGGCGCCATGTGGACGCCGGGAGAGACATTCGTGGATGAAGTCAACAACATCACCATCTCGGTGCTGGAGCAAACTGCCAGTGGCTTTGTGGTGTATGTCTCCAATGGCGCCGCGCCGGGCACACCTACCCATCTTGAACCCACCGATGGCGCGCTTGTCGGACAGATAAGGCCGACTTTCCGCTGGGAGGCGGTCGACGGCGCTGACCGCTACACCTTCGAAATCAGCCGCGTGGACAACAGCGCCAGCGTTATCAAACAGGACTACATGGCGGCAGATATTTGCGTTGCTGGTGAATGCTCGCTGACCAGCCCGGTTAACCTGACCAACGGGGTTAATTACAAGTGGCATGTACAGGCGCTGAATGGCAGCATCAGTGGTAGCTGGAGCGGCTGGTGGACTTTCACTATCCCGATCAACGACCTCACCGCTGTGCAGCTGCGCTCACCGGGTGTGGATGCCCTCGTGTATGGCGGGCGCCCCACCTTCAAATGGTATCCCCAAAGCGCCGCCACCGTCTATGACGTGGAAATGTTCGATAGTGCCATGGTATCGATGGATGTTTGGAACAAGGGCGTGGCTGCCTGCGACCCGGGTCCCTTCTGTGAACACCGCATCCCGACAGACCTGCAGAGCAACTACGGCGACTACCACTGGCGTGTACGCGCGCGCAACACCGTCACCGGCGAGGTCGGCGACTGGTCAGTCACGCGCAAGTTCACTTACACCCAGCTGGAACGCACCTGGCAGATCAGCCCGCCTGATGGTTTTACCACCAGTGACACCACCCCCACCCTGCAGTGGGCACCCATCACCGGCGCCACCATGTACCTGATGCAATTCCGCCTGCCGGATGACACCTCTGTCTTCAACGTACTGGTGCCGCACGCCACCTATTGTGATGAAACCGCCTGCACCTGGGACGTCAATCCTGCCCTGGCAATCGGCGAATACAAATGGCATGTGCGTGCCAAGAACGGACGCAACTTCGGACGCTGGACCGCCTACAGAACCCTCATCATCGAATAAAGCCACCTATCGCTGAATGCACCTGTCGCGCCCGGCCTGTTTTAAGTTATAATGCTAACAGGCTGAGTATTAACCGCCTCGCCCTGATCCAAACTGTGCAGATAGGATGTGCCCGATATGTCCAAAACCATTCGCATATTGATCGTTGACGACCATGCGGTAGTGCGCAAAGGTTTGTCTGCCATTCTGGAAACAGAACAGGCATTTGAAGTGGTGGGCGAAGCCGCCAACGGCAACCAGGCGGTATGGAAGGCGCGTTCACTCCAGCCGGATGTGATTCTGATGGACCTGGTCATGCCCGAAAAAGACGGCATCGCTGCCATCAAAGAAATCAAGAAAGACGATCCCCAGGCGAAGATTCTGGTCATCACCAGTTTTTCAGAAGACGAAAAAGTATTCCCCGCCATCAAAGCCGGTGCACTGGGTTATTTGCTCAAAGATTCCTCCCCGGATGAACTGATGCAGGCCATCCAGGAAATCTACCAGGGCAAAGCTTCGCTGCACCCCACCATTGCCCGCAAGTTGATCATGGAACTAAAACAAGATGAGCCCAAATCACAGCCCTCTGAGCAGGTACTGACCGCGCGCGAGGTGGATGTGCTCAACCTGATTGCGCACGGCCTTTCTAACCAGGAGATCGCCAACCAGTTGATGGTCAGCGAGACCACTGTTCGCTTTCATGTCAGCAACATCTTGAGCAAGCTGCACCTTGCCAACCGCACCCAGGCAGTGCTGTACGCGCTCAAGGAAGGCTACGCCAAACTCGACGACCTGTAGAAGGGATTACACAGCTATAGCTATTTGCACCTCGCTTGTTTTTCGGTAGAATAGGAACAGGAAAACAAGCCTGTCCCCTTTGCAGGGGCAGGAGCCAACACCATACCGGACCACAAGGAGTGCAACATGGCGATGACACAGGATGAGGTAAAGGGCGCGATCAGTTCGCTCGATTTTTCGATCAGGAATGTACAGCGAGATGTTACCATGTCGGCGCTGTCAAGCGAGGTGAACCGCATCTCACAGGACCTGGTCAAACAGGGCACCCGGTTGAAAGAACTGCGCGACCAGGGCTATGTGTTTGATGATGAATTGGAACTCAAGATCAAGCAAAATAATGCCAACTGGCAGCGTATAAAACCCTCCATCGAGAATGACATCCGCAGCTATGTCAATAAGTTGAAAACGGAAATGAACCAGGTGGATGAAACCATGCGCCGCTTGAAAAGCCTGTCTGCCAGCCCGGTCATGGCCGAACCGCAGATTAAACGCGCCAAAGACAGCCTCGATATTCTCAGCAAAAATGCCAAAGCCGCCAACGATGCTGTCTCCAGCCGCTTCAGCGCCATCAAGAACGATGTCAATGCCATCAATACACGCCTCTCCGCTGTTGAATGGATGATGAACGAACTGCACCAGGCTTCCTTCAAACTGATGGAGGTAGAAGCACCGGTCAGCGCGCTCAAAGTCAGCTGGTATCATGATGGCAAGGAAAGCAAAGATGACCCCGAAGGCATCCTGTTCTTGACCGACCAGCGTGTGATCTTCGAAATTCACGAAAAGATCGTCAAGAAAAAAGTGCTGTTCATCACCACCGCCAGCGAGATCGAACGCCGCGTAGGTTTCGAGACCATTCTGGCGCATGTTGAACGGGGGGAGCATTTTCAAGAAGGCGCGCTCAAAGGTAAGAGCCACCTGCGCCTGATCTTCACCAGCCAGGGGCCCTACAGCCAGACCCAATTCCGTGTGAACAGCGGCTCCAACAGCGAATTTTGCCGTTTGATCAGCCGCATTCAATCGGGTGAACTGCTGAAAAACCGCACCGAGGAAGTCGACCCGGAAAGCCTGGAGCGTCTGCGCAATGTACCATCAGAGTGCCCCTCGTGCGGCGGGCTGGTTTCGCAAAAGGTCTTGCGCGGCCAGAACGAAATCAACTGCGAATACTGCGGGTTCGTGATGCGCTTCTGATTATATTGCCACAAATGAGCAGAGGCTGTTTCAACAATAGGCAATTCTTGCTCCTGTGATTTAAAACGATGACTCATGGAGACAGTGAAAAGAGAAAATTAACGGATAGTGGTGGTGGATCCACCACCACTATCTGCAATATACGCTTGCTCTTTCATGAAGGCACACGAAGCAGATAAAGAAAGAATTGGTCATTGCCGCAAGAGCGGTTGGTAGACCATTTATTCCAACTCAATCCAAAAAATGATGGGGATGGGAAAAAGATTTCTTGTGCGTCCCCCCTCGACAGCAAAAATGCATGCATTTTTGCTGTCACTTCCTCCTGATCTCGGCGATCAGGAGGAAGATGCGCGGGTCCCTTCCCGCCGCACGGGAAGGGACAGAATCCAGATGGATTTCCTATCTGGATTCAGGGTTGGGATGGTATGAAACCCATTAAATAATCAAAAAAAGGGGAACAGATGTCGATATCCCCCTATTCACTCATGGGACAAACGCCTTTTGCAAACATAACAACAATGGGGCAGTCATTTTGTTTCATCTGCCCTTTGGTTCAAGGTTATAATAAACACACAGATATCCATTTCCCAGGCGATCACAGCATGAATACCAGTCTCAGCAAAATTTTTTCCGCCCCCCTGTTTGAACACAAGGAACGCAGCGACCAGGCCGCACTGCTCAACCGTTTCCTGCTTGTGTTCATAGCGATCTTTGGGTTGGTCGCTGCTCTCCTGTTCGTGTTTCAAAACCCGCGCGCTGGCATTTTCATGCTGCCCATGCTGGTTTTCGCCATTGCCAACAAGCTTCTTCTGCAGATGAAACGATACCTGGCAGCCGCCTGGGCGTTCATCATCGGGCTCAGCCTGCTCAACCTGCTGTTGGGCGCAATACTGCCCCTCCTACCAATCCAGCCGGTGCTGCTGCCTTTGATTGCTGTGGCGGCGCGCTTGTTGATCAGCCGCAAAGCCGCTTTGGTTTCTTTCGTCCTCAATGCGCTGGGCTATGCTTTGTCTTTGGGGCTCCCCTGGGCAGATGGCCTTCCCGCGCAGATCATCTTCGCCGGCGTGCTGCTCATCAGCGCACTCACAGCGTTATTGGCTGATTGGTTTGCGACTGCGCAAGCACGCCACGCCACTGAATTGAGCAAACTGTGCCAGCAACTGCAATCCGATCACCACGCAGTCCTGCAAGAGCTCAACCACACCAAAGAAACCCTGCTGCGCGAACATGAAGTCCGCCGCGATTTGGAAACCAAAGTGGGCAGCGCCACCCTCGAAGAGGTCGGCCAGCGCTATAATCCTTTCACCGGTATCTTTAACGAAAGCACGGTCAAAGAAACCCTTGAACTGGAGATCTCGCGCACCCGCCGCTACCAGCGCCCGCTCTCGCTGCTGTGTGTCAAGGTAGATGATTTCGATGGCATCAAAGAACAGGCAGCCATGCGTCCCGAGAATTTGCTGGACGCCCTCAGCGACACCTTCCTGGAAGCCCTGCGCCGCGAAGACATGCTGGGACACAGCGGCGGTGATGGCTTCTTCGTGATCCTGCCCGAAACCGGACGTTATGCTTCTTATGTGGTGGGTGAACGCCTGCGCCATCTGGTGGAGGTGCTTTCGCTTGCCAACGTCGGTGAAGAAATCTCTCTTACGGTCAGTGTGGGCATCAGTTCTTACCAGAACCAGGGCAAAGCCACCGCCGAAGACTTCATGCAGCAATCGTTAGAGGCTGTTGACTCCGCCCGCTCACACGGCGGCAACTGGACCGTCAGCTGGCATGACATGAGCCATAACGCTGTATGAACACAAAACTTGATATTCACAGAGTTTTTTCATTAATCAATACAGTACTTGACGGATTCGTCCAAACTGGGTAAACTCATTGTATAAGGTCGGACGTTTTTAGGAAATAATCATTTTGCTCCCTTATTAACTACATTAAAAACCTGTGAACCCAAACATGCAAGTGTTTGATTATTCATAGTTTTCTCCTTTCTTTTCGTTTTCTTCCTTCCAAACAAGAACCGCGTTTTCGCGGTTCTTGTCATTAACCAACATGTTGCGTGGAGAAACCAATCCCTGGCTGACGCTATATGCGCAACTGGCGAGGAAGTATAAGAATTTGTAACCACACTCAACAGAAAACGTAGGTTAGAATAGGAATAGTATTTCTGGCCATATAAAAATGAAAGGTCGCCATGCCACACAATGCCCACATTCCATTGATCAAACAACTGGACGTGATTGCCTTCGATGCCGATGACACCCTGTGGCGCAATGAGAGCCTGTTTTGGGATTTCAAAGATGCCATCAAAGCCATCCTCGCCAAGCATATTGATGTCGAAAGCGAGAAAGCGGTCGAGTATCTGGATGAGATGGAGATCAACAATATCGGTTTTTACGGCTATGGGTTAAAATCCTACACCCTCTCGATGATCGAAGCCACCATCAACCTGACCGACGGCATCGTTGACACCGATGACATCAAGGCGGTGTTGGCGTTGCTCAAAGAAAAACTGAATGCTGCCACGGAAGTCTTTATCGGGGTGGAAGAAACCTTGATGCAGTTGAGTGGCAAGATTGACATGATGCTGATCACCAAAGGCGACGCCCACGAACAACACCTCAAGATCAACGCCTCGGGCCTGTCGCATTATTTCCGCTGGATCGAAGTAGTGCCGCGCAAAGATGAAAAAATCTATGAAGAACTCCTACACAAATACATCATCAAACCTGAACGTTTCATGATGATAGGCAATTCGCTGCGTTCAGACGTGCTGCCGGTGTGCAAATTGGGCGGCATGGGCGTGCATATCGCCAATGACACCCAGTGGGCGTATGAGAACCAGTTCCCCGAAGAATGGAAATCACTCCCCTACGAAAAACTGGATTCTTTCCTTGACTTGATCCCGTTCCTGTACTGACAAGGAGAACTCACAGGCAGGAATGGATCGGGATGGTCTTCCCCTGAACTGTGGTCATCTTTCACCTGTCAATCGCGCATCATTGGCAGTATGATGAAAACTGGTGGTTTCACCTGCAGATTGGAGCAATATGGCACACCTGGATGTGGTCGGATTGGGAATGAATGTCCTCGACATCCTCATCCGCCTGGATGAGATGCCCACCTGGCAGCGTCCCGGCAGTCCATCTCGTGTACTGGTGGATGGCGGCGGCTGGGTGGCAACTGCCCTGGTGGCCGCACAGAAATTCGGCCTTCACACCGGATTCATCGGCACCCACGGCAATGACCAGAACGGGCGTATCAAACACCAACTGCTGGCGCAATACGGCGTAGACCTGACCTATGACTTAGAGATACCCCACCCCGAAAACCAGTTGTGCCTTGTTTATGTACGTGCGTCAGACGGAGAGCGTTTTTTCAGCGGCCCGACGGATTTCTCCACCCATTTTCTTGACCCATCCGTGCTTGATCGTGCCTACATCACCCAGTCGCAGTGGCTGCATCTGGATGGCTACCATCATCAGGCCGCTCTG
>DSBE01000007.1 GCA_011053085.1 Chloroflexota bacterium | reverse complement strand
CGCGCAGGTAGGCGGGCAGTTCTTCCATCAAGTAACTGAAATACGCCTGCCCATTGGGTTGATCGACATAGAAAGAGCGCCCCACCGAAGGCATCACCACCACCAGGTTATAGTTGCGGGCGATGGTTTCGATGGCGGAAAAGCGCTGCCAGGCGCTGCCGTCATCACTGAGCCCGTGCAGCAGGTAGAGGACCTTGCGCTTCATTAACGGAATCTCCTGCATCTGGCCGGGGTCGGGCAGGAGCAGATACAGGGGCAGATTCATCTTGACGGTCCGGGGGGTGTGATCTATGCGGAAGAGAGCCATTGGTTTTCCTTTCTTAAATTGTTTGAGGTTCGGGAAGCGCGGCTTCTTTTTCATCAAAGTGGATGAAGAAGGAGAAGGCGAAGCTGATCAGCATCAGAATGGGCGGCACGATGGTGAGCAGGAAGCGCGCTGCCATATCGGGCTGGTTGCCGGGGTTGAGACCGCTCTCGAAGCCATAAATCAAGAACACGAGGTAGAAACCGGCACTGGTGAACAACCCGCTGAGGCGGTTCATGAAGCCCAGCGCGCTGGAGATCATGCCTTCGCGGCGCACTTCGTGCTGGCGGGTGTCTTCGTCCATGATGCGCGCGCCGATCAGGTCCATGGTGGTGATCACACCGGCAAAGCCGAAGCCTACCAGCGAAGCGCAGATGATGGCGCTGACCAGGGTGTTGGCGAAAAACAGCGGAATGAAGGCTACCGCCAGGGTGATCAACGCGGCGCGCCACACCGGCATGAGGCCATAACGGCGCACGAAAGCTGCCCAGATGGCGACACAGCCGATGGCGATCAGCAGCACCGCGGCGAACAGGAAGGTGGTCTGGCCTTCAGACAGGCCCAACGCGTATTTGACGTAGAAGGGCATGGACGCCAGCACCAGCGCCATGGCGGCGGAGTAGAAGGCGTTGGCAAGCCCGGCAATCCAGAACTTTTTGTTGGTGAGCAGTGTTTTGAGGCTGTCCCAGAAGCGCGGTTTTTCCTCGTCTTCGGTGATTTCGGCCTCTTTGGACATAAAAGTCATATACAGAATGACGCCGCCGCCCAAAATGCCATAGATAATCGCGGTTGTGCTATAACCCAGCATGCTGGTGACCACGGGGGTAAGGGCGATGCTGATGATCATGGCGACCAGTTGGAAAGCCTGGCGCATGGCGTTGGCTTTGGCGCGGGTGGCATCGGTGCGGAAGATTTCAGGGAACAGGGCGGCATAGTTGGCGTTGATGACCGAGTCCAGCGTGCCGGTGAGGATGTAAAAGAGCATGCAGTAGGCGAAGAGGGCATTGCCAGCCAGGAATTCGGGCGTGCTGTAGAAAGCGATGAAGGTCAGGATCATCAGCGGGGTGCCGATCACCAGCCAGGGACGGCGCCGCCCCCAGCGCGAATGGGTGCGGTCAGAGAAGAAACCGTACACGGGATTGTCGATGGCGTCGATGAAGGTGTAGATGAAGAGCATCAATGACAATTGCGGGGTGGTCATGCCCAGTTGGTCGACATAGTAAATGGCGGCGTAAGTCTTGAGCATGTTAATGGGGATGGAAGTGCCGAACATGCCCACGGCGTAGTTGAAGGTCTTGGCGCGTTTCAGATTCATGGGATACCTCGTTTGTGGTCTCAGGGCGGGAAGCAAACAGGATGATGCACCTGTTTGGATTATATAGAAAAATAGGTAGATGGCGCAAGCGGGAAGAGAAAGTGGAGGGGCAGTGTAGGCAGGTTTCCATACATTGTCAAAGAAAGAATTCTTGTGATGGTTAAGAAAATCCTTTTTCACTTAAGACCTGTTAAGATTGCTGCGGAAGGCAGAAAAAAGCGATTATAATAAGAGTGCCTGTACAACTGCCTGCCCCGCTTTTGGCGGCATTCTCAAAGGGTGTCAACGCCGTCATGTGTATTCTTAAGACAAATTCCATGCCAGCCCGCTGCAGAAACAGGAAGTTTGATACTGGGCGAAAGTTGCACTCTGTTGTATGTTTATAGATGGCTGAAACCGGCACTGTGCCGGTGGAAAAGACATCATTCATCCCTTTCAGTACTTAGAATTGGAGAAATCTATATGAAGCGAATGTTAGAAACCCTGGACGGTAATCAGGCAACCGCGGATGTCGCATATCGACTGAGCGAAGTTATTGCCATTTACCCGATCACTCCCTCTTCCCCGATGGGAGAACATGCCGACGCCTGGAACGCTGTCGAACGCGCCAACATCTGGGGCACCGTCCCCAGTGTGACCGAGATGCAGTCAGAAGGCGGCGCGGCCGGCGCGGTGCACGGTGCCTTAACCACCGGCGCACTCAGCACCACTTTCACTGCCTCGCAAGGCTTGCTGTTGATGATGCCCAATATGTTCAAGATTGCCGGTGAACTGACTCCCGCGGTCTTCCATATTTCGGCGCGTTCGGTGGCAGCGCAGGCGCTTTCCATCTTCGGCGACCATACTGATGTGATGGCTGTCCGCAGTACAGGCTTTGCCATGCTGGCTTCCCGCTCTGTGCAGGAAGCGCATGATATGGCGTTAATCGCACATGCCGCCACGCTGCGCAGCCGCATTCCGTTCATGCATTTCTTTGACGGCTTCCGCACCTCGCACGAGATTTCCAAGATTGAAATGCTGACGGATGATGACCTGCGCGCTTTGATTCATGATGAAGACATTATCGAACACCGCAAGCGCGGCCTCAATCCTGATAATCCGTCACTGCGCGGCACCGCCCAGAACCCCGACATCTTCTTCCAGGCGCGTGAAACCGTCAACAGCCTGTATGACCAGACCCCTGCCATTGTGCAGGAAGTGATGGACGAGTTTGCCAAACAGGTCGGACGTGAATATCACCTGTTCGATTATTACGGCGCACCTGATGCTGACCGTGTGATCATGATCATGGCCTCTGGCGGCGAAACCTGCGAAACCACCGCCAACTACCTCAACGCCCAGGGCGAAAAAGTGGGTGTGCTGGTAGTGCGCCTCTACCGCCCGTTCTCGATTAAAGATTTCGTGGATGCGCTGCCCAAGACCACCAAAGTGATCTCGACGCTGGACCGCACCAAAGAACCCGGCGCCACCGGCGAACCCCTCTACCAGGATGTGATCGCGGCATTGGCAGAAGGCTGGCACGGCGAGAGCATGCCCAAAGTGTTGGGCGGACGCTATGGCCTGTCCTCCAAAGAATTCACCCCTGCTATGGTCAAAGGTGTCTATGAGAATATGGCTGGCGAGATGAAGAATCACTTCACCGTCGGCATCATTGACGATGTGACCCACACCAGCCTGCCCTGGGACGAATCGTTCTCGATCGAACCAGAAGATACGGTACGCGCAGTGTTCTTCGGCCTCGGTTCTGACGGCACTGTGGGCGCTAACAAGAACAGCATCAAGATCATCGCTGACCAGACTGATAACTACGGCCAGGGATACTTCGTGTATGACTCGAAGAAAGCCGGCACCGTCACCATCAGCCACTTGCGCTTCGGCCCTGACCGCATCCAGTCGCCCTATGTGATAGGTTTGGGTGACGCCAACTTCGTTGCCTGCCACCAGTGGTCGTTCCTTGAGCGTGTTGACATGCTCAAATACGCCAAAAAGGGCGGCGTGTTCCTGCTGAACAGCCTCTATGAGCATGATGTGGTCTGGCAGCACCTGCCCGCTGAAGTGCAGAAAGACATTATCGAAAAAGAATTGCAGTTCTATGTGATTAATGCCTACGACGTGGCTGCCAAGACCGGTATGGATCAGCGTATCAATACCATCATGCAGACTTGCTTCTTCTACATCTCCGGTGTGCTGCCGCAAGACGAAGCCATCGAACAGATTAAATACTTCATCCGCAAGACCTACGGCAAACGCGGTGAAGCGGTGGTGGCTGCCAACTACAAAGCGGTGGACGCCAGCATCGAGAACCTGTTCAAAGTGGAAGTTCCTGCCGAAGTCACCGCACAGACCCACCGCAAACGCATCGTGCCTGAGATCGCGCCTGAGTTTGTGAAAAATGTGTTGGGCGAGATCCTCGAATACCGCGGCGACGACCTGCCGGTATCTGCTTTCCCCAATGATGGCACCTACCCGACCGCGACTACGCAGTGGGAAAAGCGCAACATTGCTATCGAGATTCCGGTGTGGGAACCCGACCTGTGCATCGAGTGCGGCAAGTGCGCCTTCGTGTGCCCGCATGCCGTGATCCGGACCAAGGTCTATGACCCCAAATATCTGGATGACGCCCCGCCCACCTTCAAATCGAAGGAAGCCAAAGGTTTCAAGGAATTCCCCGCTGACTGGATGTTTACCGTCCAGGTAGCGCCGGAAGACTGCACCGGCTGTGGTATCTGTGTGGAAGCCTGCCCTGCCAAGGACAAGCAAGACCCCACCCGCAAAGCCATCAACATGCGCCCGCAAGAACCGCTGCGCGAGCAGGAAAAAGAGAATTTCGAATTCTTCTTCAACCTGCCCAACCCGACCCGCACGGCGATTGACGCCAACACGGTCAAGAAAGCCAGTCTGCTGCAGCCTCTGTTCGAGTTCAACGGCGCCTGCGCCGGCTGTGGCGAAACGCCTTATGTGCGCTTGCTGACCCAGCTGTTTGGCGACCATATTGTAATTGCCAATGCCACCGGCTGTTCCTCCATCTATGGCGGCAACATGCCCACCACGCCCTACACCGTCAACGAAGAAGGCTTCGGCCCCTCCTGGTCGAACTCGCTGTTTGAAGACAACGCGGAATTCGGTATGGGTATGCGCCTGACCTATGATAAGCAGACGGAGATGGCTTCTGAATTGCTGGCGGCTCTGAAAGATGAGGTCGGCGCTGAACTGGTGCAGGCCATTCTGGAGGCTGAACAGAAAGATGACGCCGGCATCAAAGCCCAGCGCGAACGTGTGGCACAACTGAACGCCAAGCTGGAGAAGATGGACAGCCCCAAGGCCAAGAACCTGCTGAGCCTGTCTGATAAACTCATTCGCAAAGATGTGTGGATCGTGGGCGGCGATGGCTGGGCCTATGACATCGGTTACGGCGGCCTGGATCACGTTCTCGCCAGTGGCAAGAACGTCAAAGTGCTGGTGCTTGATACCGAAGTGTACTCCAATACCGGCGGCCAGTCATCCAAAGCCACCCCGCGTGGAGCTGTGGCGAAATTCGCTGCCAATGGCAAGCCACTGGCAAAGAAAGACCTGGCGCGTATCGCCATGAGCTACGGCAGTATTTATGTCGCTCGTGTGGCGATGGGCTACAATGACCTGCAGACCCTGCGTGCCTTCCGCGAAGCTGCGGAATATGACGGGCCGGCGCTGATCGTTGCCTACACCCACTGTATAAGCCACTATATTCAGGGCGGCATGAAGATGGGCCTGGCGCAGCAGAAAGCAGCCGTGAATTCCGGCGCCTGGACGCTGTTCCGCTATAACCCTGATGAAGAAAAACCCTTCACCCTGGACAACAAAGAGCCCACCATCCCGGTGAGTGAGTATGCCTACAATGAAGCCCGCTTCAGCCAATTGGTGAAGACCAACGAAGAACGCGCCGAAATGTTGATGAAACTGGCGCAAGGTGATGCTGACCGCAACTGGGAAGCCTACAAAGCGATCGCAGACGAGCAAGACCGCGCAACAGCAGCTGATTAGTCACTAACTGATTCTATAACACCAAAGAGGCTGCTCCAATTGGGCAGCCTCTTTGGTGCGTCAAAATAGTTTTGTTAGTAATGATACCGGCATTGCAGAAAGTCAATGCGTTCATTCCGCACAAGGTAAACAAGCCTGTGTTCCTGGGTGATGCGGCGTGACCACGTGCCCGGTGAGAGATACTTCAGTGGTTCCGGTTTGCCAATGCCTTGAAAAGGATCACGCATGACAGCTTCGACCAGTGTTAAGACGCGCAGCGCTACCTTACGGTCTGTTGCCACCCAATGACGGAGGTCTTCCAGAAATTCCTGTTGGAAGATAGTCAGGCGCTTATTTGTCATTGAGCATTAAGTCATCGCGCAAATCAGCTACAGAATAGGATTCGCCTTCTTCTTTCAAGGCGCGATTCAATGCGGTCAATAACCGTTCCGCGTTGGCTGGTGAACGCAGTAAGTAGGCGGTTTCCATCAGGCTGGTCAATTCATCAGCGGCGATCATGGCAACATCAGGCTGTCCGCGGCGTTGAATCACGATCACCTCGCGATTGTGTGTGACAGCATCTAAAAAACTGGCGAGTTGTGCCCGCGCCTGGCTGTAGGTGGTTTGTATGGTCATATTTGCTCCTATTTGTACAATAATACTGTACAACAAATGATCCCGGAAGTCAAGGTTTTGAAATTCCTTTGTTTAATTGTCCCCATTCACCCAGAAGAGCAGCGCGGGGCTGCTCTTCGTGGGGATTCTTTTGCATGTCATCATGGCGCCAGTTGTCTGCATGCCTTTTGGCGCCATGCAAAATGTGGTGTTTGGTGCTAACCCAGGTTGAGTAAAAACGCCATCAGCCAGGTCATGCCAACCGCCAGCAGGGCGATTGTGCCAACGAAGATGAGAATGGTTAGTAGCTGGGTCAGCAGGTTGGGGGGATTCACCGCCCCATTGTTATTTTCAAGGGGTTTGTCCATCATCTCTCTCAGCGGGGATAGATCCGACATTGTCGGTGAATATCAGTCAGTTGTCTATTTTCATTGTAACGATTTAGAGAGTCGATTACAAGTGCATAACATCATACACATAGCGCTCATCGGTTAAGAAAAAGCGCTATGCGTACATAATATTATGAACAGGGAGGTTATTTTCCGAGGCGTGCCAGTTCTTCTGCCACGATTGAGGGATCCAGCTTGGTGAACAGCGGTGTAGGCTGTTGAAAAGTGCGTCCCGGCGTCAGCTCACTGGGTTTCCATTCACCGCTGGCGTTGGCAGCATCATAGCGCAGCACGGTATGGCTGCCAAGATTGTCCGCAACGGCCTGGGTGTAGGGAGTGCCGAACAGAGGTCGTTCGTAATTGAGGAAGGCGTGAATCTTCTCGCTGGAGAAAGGCAGGAACGGCGCAAACAACACCTTGAGCGAGTCGATGGCTTTCATGGCGGTGAAGATGGCGCGCGCAGCAGCAGCTTTGTCGGTCTTGAATGTCTTCCATGGCTCGGTGTCATCCAGGTATTTGTTGACCTCACTCGCCAGACGCATGGCTTCTGCCAGGGCGGCGCGCAGCTTGACCTCTTCGATCAACTGCCCCACACTGGCGAATCCGCCATTGATGGTATCGAGCAGGTCGCGGTCTTTTTCGGTCAATTCGCCCGGATCGGGCACGATGCCCTCCCAGCGTTTGTGGGCAAAACCCAGCACGCGGTTGGCAAGGTTGCCCCAGGTGGCGATCAGCTCACCGTTGTTGCGGTTATAGAAATCTTCCCATGCCCAGTCGGTGTCGCGGGTTTCAGGCATGCTGACGGTCAGGTAGTAGCGCAGCGGGTCGGGGTCATAGCGTTCGATGTAATCCAGCACCCACACGCCCCAATTGCGGCTGCCAGAGATCTTCTGGCCTTCCATGTTCATGAACTCATTGGCAGGCACGTCATAGGGCAGCACGAAGGGCTGCGGGTCTTCCGCACCCATCAGGCGGTCAAAATCGATGCCGGCGCCCAGTAACTCGCCGGGCCAGATAATGGCATGGAAGGGGATGTTGTCTTTGCCGATGAAGTAAAAGGTCTTGGAGGCAGGATTGGTCCACCAATTGCGCCAGCCGTCCTGGTTGCCCGCCAGTGCGTTAGCTTCCACGGCCGCCGAGAGGTAGCCCATAACAGCTTCAAACCACACATACAGGCGCTTGTCATCGTAGCCTTCGAGCGGCACAGGGATGCCCCATTCCAGGTCGCGGGTGATGGCACGGCCGCGCAGCGGGTTGCTTTCGATCTGTCCCAGTGATTGACGCAGCACGTTAGGGCGCCAGTAACTCTCACGTTCTTTGAGAAATTCAATTACTTCCGGTTCTAATTTGCCCAGATCGAGGAAGAAATGTTCGGTTTCGCGCAGTTCTGGGGTAGAACCGTCGATTTTGGAACGCGGATCGAGCAGTTTTTCTGACTCCAGAAGATTGCCGCAGCGGTCGCACTGGTCGCTGCGTGCGCTTTCATACCCGCAGATGTAGCAGGTGCCTTCCACATAGCGGTCAGGCAGAAAGCGCTGCTGCGCGGGAGAATACCATTGTTTCTGTACATCGGTATACAGAAAACCGTTGTCTTTCAGCACGGTGAACATCTTCTGCGCTACATCGAAATGATTTTCGGTGTGGGTGCTGGTAAAGCAGTCATAGCTGATGCCGGTCTTCTGGAATAAATCAATGAAATCGTGATGGAAGCGCTGATAGACTTCCGGCGGGGTACTGTTTTCAGCATCGGCGCGCACAGTGATGGGTGTGCCGTGCGAATCGGAACCGGAGACCATCAGAACCTGGCGGCCGCGCATGCGATGATAACGCGCGACGATGTCTGCCGGCAGGTGCGAGCCGGTCATATTGCCGACATGGATATCGGCGCTGGCATAGGGCCAGGCAACACAGACAAGTACAGGTTCGGTCATGAGATGATTCCTCCACGGGTTAAAAAAAGTGTGCCACGATTGTAACACGAACGGGTGCGGCTGGCAGCCAGAATTTCAGGGTTCGAGGAAAATCTCGACACTCGACAGATAGACGGTGCCGGGCATGCGGTTGTCTGATTCCTGGCGCATGACCAGCAGCACCGGTGTGCGCTGCTCTACGGTGTAAGACAGGCCCACATCAAAGCGGGCATGGCTGCGGCCTTCCAACGGCTCCGGCAGGATGATCTCGCGCGAGGCGATCACACTGCCGTCGGTGGCGAGCATTTCAATGATCACGGGACTGCTGTTGACATTGTAAGCCAGCCCGTCGATCCATGCCACACCGCCGCTGACCGTGCTGCCGCGCGCGGGGCGCCAGATGATGAAGGGGTCCAGCCACACTGCTGGCGGGTTGGGGATGCTTCTGCCGAATTGCAACAGCACCACATCCACCGAGGACAGCGAGGTGATGCGTCCATAGCGGTCTTTGGTGGTGAAGCGCAGGCGCGCCAGCTCACCCGCGCCGGGGATGCTGAAATCCAGATAGCGCTGCACACGATAGTAACGGCCGGTCTCGCCGAAAACGGTGTCAGTGGCGATCAGGCGCCCATCTTCTCCGAATAACTCCACGTTGGCGCGGCCATCGGCGCCGATCATGACATAGGCGTCAAAGAGCAGCGGTGAGACCAGTTTGCTGAGCGGTCCGGGGGCGTCGATGCGCAGCAGGT
>DSBE01000417.1 GCA_011053085.1 Chloroflexota bacterium | reverse complement strand
AGCTCATATTTGGCACGTCTGGTAATTACGTCCAAACGATGGCGGATGAATTGCACCAAAAAATCTTTCAAACTTAAATAACGCGGTTCCTGATAGGTTTCGTCGCCGCCATTGTGTTCTTCGATAAGCGCCAAAGCGTTGTGTGATAGGCTGTTGCGCATTTGGGTGTGGGTCAACAATTGATCGAGGACTTCTTCGGGATTGGCATTTCGTCCCATCTCGAACACAATCCGCATGCCGTTATAGTCAGATTCATCACGTACATCTGTCAGGCCAGGAAATTGGTCTTTGTGTGACGCAATGCGCTCCAAAATTGTGTTCTTTTGCACCTGGTAAGGCAATTCGGTCACGATAATTTCAGATTTGCCGCCGGCGATTTCCTTGATATCGGCACGAGATTGGCAAATGATGGTCCCGTGGCCGGTTTCATACGCCTGCTCGATTATGTCAACGTTGCTGTCGCCGCGATCCGCTCTGTATCGGTAGATCAAACCGCCTGTCGGAAGATCAGGGCCAGGAATGAACTCCATCAATTGTGGGGTGGTGATCTTGTTTCTGTTTTTCCACTGTTTGCACACAAAAACAACCGCCTCACAAACCTCGCCAAGGTTATGCGGCAGAATCGAGGTTGCCATGCCTACCGCGATACCTGAACTGCCATTTACCAGCAGGTTGGGGAAACGGGTTGGCAGAACACCTGGCTCTTCCAGTGTGTCATCAAAATTGGTTTGCCAGTCAACGGTTTGTTTTTCAATATCCACCAGCATGGCTTCGCCCAAAGGGGTCAGCCTGGCTTCGGTATAGCGCATAGCGGCAGCTGGATCACCATCAATAGAACCATAATTACCCTGGCCGTCGACCAGCGGGTCGCGCATGGCAAATGGCTGGGCCATACGCACCATGGCATCATAGATAGATTGATCGCCATGGGGGTGGAATTTACCCATCACTTCACCTACGACACGGGCAGATTTTTTGTGCGGATTCTGTGAATTTATGTTCATGTAGTGCATGGCATACAGAATTCTGCGTTGCACTGGTTTCAGTCCATCGCGCGCGTCAGGCAGTGCCCGGTCCAGAATGGTCAACACTGCGTAACGGCGATAGGCATTTTCGATAAATTCATCCAGCGACTGGGCTGACTCTTTCTCGCTAAGCTGGTTTTCGGTGGTTAATTCTGCCATAGCTCTTATTCCTCTTCATTCCAATTGGTTGTCATCAGCCATTCCTTGCGTGGAGCAACATTACTGCCCATCAATTTTTCAATCACCTGACGTGTGCGATGAACATCATCAATATACATACGAATATCCTGTTGACTCGAGTCCTGAATTGAAATCAATTGCAGGCTATCGGACTTTGTCTTTCCACCGGGCTTTGCCAGCTGGTCAGGTAATTTAAACACGGTTTCACGCAACTGTTCTGGATTCATCTCACCCAGGCCTTTATAGCGCTGCAAACTTATGTTGTTAGCTCCCCACTCTTTCACAAGAGCCTTCCGATCTTCTTCGGTGTAAGCATATTCTGTCTTCTTATTACGTTTGTTTGCCACCAGGTATAAGGGTGGCCGCGCAATGAAGAAGCGACCTTCTTCAATGATCGGGCGCATGATACGCCAGAAGAGGGTAGCCAGGAGTGTGGCAATGTGTGAACCATCTACATCGGCATCCACCAGCACCACAGCCCGTCCATAGCGCATGTTGTCAGCAACGCAATCACGTTCTACGCCGGCACCGATCGCAGCCACAATCGCGGCAATTTCACGGTTTTTCAGGATGTCATTTAACTTCATCTTTTCGACATTCGGAATCTTCCCCCGCAGGGGGAGGATGGCATGGTAGCGTGAGTCACGGCCCTGTTTGCAGGAGCCGCCTGCCGAATCGCCTTCCACCAGGTACAGGGCAGTATGTTCATGCGCAACCACCGGCTTGCCACCACGTCGCTGGATATCTGCCAATTTGCCCAGCACATATTCGCCGGCATCCATGGCAGAACGGTTGATCATAAGTTTTCGCGCTTGCGAAGCGGCTTCTCTTCCTCGTGCGGCCGCCATGGCCTGATTCACGATTACCTTACCGGTACTGAAATTCTTTTCCAAATAATCAAGGAGATTGTTGTATGTGACCGTAAACACCGGGCCATGCACTTCAGGACTGGTCAAACTTTCTTTGGTTTGCGAAAGGAACTGCGGTGTGTTGGTCATTGTCACTTTCACAATGCCGGTCAAACCCAGCAAAGCGTCATCGCCCTTAAAATCCTGGTTACCCTTCAATAACTTCTTATTAGAGGCGAATTGCTTTACAGCCTTGGTCAACGCAGCCTTGAAGGCAGAAACATGAGTGCCACCCAGCGGGGTGGGGATGGCGTTGACGAAACTATAAACCTGCGTCTCTTCACCGGCATACTGAAAAGCAATTTCAGTCTCAATGGTCGCCTGAACGCCTTCTACATCCACTTTCAGGGCTTCCTTGAAAAATACCGGTTTGTGCAGCGGTTTCTGGTCTTCATTCAGGTAGACGATGTAATCGATCAGGCCGTTTTTTGAAATGTAATCTTCATGACGTTCGGGTTTACTTTGCAGATCGTGAAATTCTATTTTTACGCCCGGATACAGATGCGCAATCTGCCGAAAACGTGTGTCTAAACGATCAAAAGACCAGGGCACAAATTTCGCAGGCGTAGGCCAGTTCATATCCTGGGTGAACCATTCACGGTTCGGACGAAAGCGAGTAACAGTCCCTGTGCCAAGTTTGGGATCGGCTTCAACGGGTTTTCTTTTGCCATTTTGTGTCACCGCAGTCGCTATACCTTTTTTTACGATGTTCATCTCAGTACCGGCCAGTACCTCGCCAACCTTCTGGCCAGTGGCATCAAAGATTTCCACTTCTGTCTTGGGAATGCCACCATTCTCAAAGCGTTGGCGGAATTTCAAACCGTAGCGATGCACTTCAACTTCGAGAAATTCAGAAAACGCGTTGGTGCACTTCAAACCGATACCATGCAATCCGCCAGAAGAGGAGTAGGCGGAATTTTCGCCGCCGAATTTGCCGCCAGCATGCGGTTTCACATGCACCTGGGTAAGGGCGCTCATCTGATTCTCGTCCTTCCACTCCACCGGCATGCCACGGCCATCGTCTTCAATGCAGACAGTTCCATCTTTTTCGATGGTGATGATGATCTTGGTGGCATCCCCTGAGGTGCATTCGTCAACAGAATTGTCGAGAACTTCCAGAAGCAGGTGATGCAGCCCATGTACATTGTTATTGCCAATGTACATGCCAGGTCGCATACGCACGGCTTCCAGAAATTCAAGTTCAATAATTTGATCAGCGCTATATCGTGTCATGAAATCCTCAACAATTAAAGTGGCAGTTCGCTATATATAGAAAATAAGTTCTAATTAATTATAGCAGACCTTTTTAACTCTGGCAACCGAAAAAAGACGGGGAGTTTACGTAAATTTACTCGCCAATAATTTTGACCAAAACTCGTTTACGCCGTCTTCCATCAAATTCGCCGTAGAATATCTGTTCCCAGGTGCCAAAATCTAACCGCCCTTCGGTAATGGCAACGGTGACGGATCTGCCCATCACCTGGCGTTTCATGTGGGCATCAGCGTTATCTTCTCCAGTGCGGTTGTGCTGGTATTGGTCGATGGGGGAGTGGGGGGCGATCTTCTCCAGCCACATCTGATAATCGTGATGCAGACCAGATTCGTTGTCATTTATAAACACAGAGGACGTAATGTGCATCGAGTTTACCAGTACAAAACCTTCCTGGATGCCTGATTCGTGCAAACATTTTTCTACATCGCGGGTGATGTTCACAAACCCCATTCGGGCAGGTACATTCATCCATAGTTCTTTGCGGTAACTTTTCATCATAATTCCTTTCGCAATAAAAAGAGGCTGCCCTTTTGGGACAGCCCCTTGATAGTGGCGGGAGCGACGGGATTCGAACCCGCGGTCTCGGCCTTGACAGGGCCGCATGTTCAACCACTACACCACGCCCCCAACAGCCAAAATAATACCACGAGCTACTTTCGCTGTCAATATATGATCGAAAAAAGGCGCTCAATCAAAATCGAACGCCTTTATCAGTAAAAAGTCTTATTTTGCCAGATCAGCGTCCCTGAACAGGGGAGTTGGTTTGCCGCTCATCACAGGCGCAAGCGCAATTGTTTTGTCCAGAATGGCTGATTCATGAATCGCATGCATGATCTCCAATACATGGTAAGTAAGCTTGCCATTGGCGCGGTGTTCGCGTTGATTTTCGATGGCATACGCCATGTCAGCCAGTCCAAGGCTTCTTCCGGTGAATTTTCGATCCTCCAATAAAGGGATGGCTTGCCATTCGCGCGCTTCCTCAGTCCACAGCAGCACCTCACCCTCAAAAGTATTGGGGTCAGGCACCACCAGCGAACCTTTACTGCCATAAATCTCGATACAGGGCATGTGATGCGCCCACACATCGAAGCTGGTGATAATGGTGCCAATCGCTCCATTGTCAAAATTTAACAAACCAACCACATGCGTCGGCACTTCGACCGGTACCTTTTTTCCAAATTTCTTCTCACTGGTGATTGTGCGCTCCGGGAAGCTGATCCGGGTGGAACCTGACACAGAATTGATCGGCCCTAACAGATTCACCAGGGCGGTAAGGTAATAGGGTCCCATATCGAACATGGGGCCGCCACCCACTTGGTAATAAAATTCAGGGTCTGGATGCCACGATTCATGGCCATGACCCATCATGAAGGCGGTAGCGCCAACCGGGAATCCGATCAAACCATCCTCGATGATCTTGCGGCAGGTCTGGATGCCAGCACCCAAAAACGTATCTGGTGCGCCGCCTACCCGCAACCCCTTTTCCCGTGCTAATTCCAGTAGTTCCTTCCCTTCAGATTTGGAAATAGTGAGTGGTTTTTCGTTGTAGACGGATTTTCCAGCCATCAGCGCCGCTTTGGCAACCGAATAATGGGCATTGGGAATGGTTATATTGAGAACGATGGTAATCTCAGGGTCTGCCAGCAACTCCTCTACCGTGCAGGCAACGGCTCCCTGCCCATACTCTTCGGCTTTGGCTTGCGCGCGTTCACTATCAAGATCGGCAAATGCTTTGAAAAAAAGATTTTCATATTGTTTTGAATGTTTTATATAAGCGGAAGATATATTTCCACAGCCAATAACACCAATATTTGTGACCATTCACTTACTCCTTATCTCGCAGCCCACAATAAACCACGTCGAACGAGTTCTCGCGCTTCTGGTACGCCAAAGTCTGCAGCCACATGACCCAGTGAGGTATAAAAAACCTTGCCTTTGTCCCACATGCGTTTCCACACTACCGGCATCACAGTACCATCGATCCAGTGGCAATGGTCGCCATTGAACGTTGTTGTTGCGAGAACCTCATTTGAAGGATCAACATGCATGTAATACTGTTCGGAATGCATAGCGAAGTCATTCAGGCCAGCTGTAATGGGGTCTGTGTGATTGGTGATGTTCACTCGATAATCGATCACACCACCTGGATGTGCTACCCATTGCCCGCCAACCATGAATTGATAATCAGTTGCCTGTCGGAAGGAATCGCCTGAACCCCCGTGCCAACCACCGAAGCCGATGCCAGAGGCAATCGCCTCCTGCAAGCCAGACAGCTGTTCCCGTGTTATTTCAGACATAGTTACTGACTGCACAATCAGGTCTTGCGCCATCAATAATCCCTTGTCAAGATAGGAATCTACCGTATCACTGATTGTCACATCGAATCCTTCATTCTCCATGACGGGTGCAAAAATGTCGACGCATTGTTTAGGTTCATGGCCATCCCATCCACCCCAAACGAACAAAACTTTTTTCATTGCATACCTCCTTTTTTACAATTCTTCCGTTAGCGGCGCAGGACGGTCGCAGGAAGAGATTAATTCAATATGTTGACCTTGACTGGATGCTTCATGAATTGCATGCATGATATCCAGTACGTGATATGCCAGAGCACTATTCGCACGGTGGGGGCGGTTCTCTTCAATAGCCTGTGCCATGTCTGCCACACCGATGATGCGGCCGGTTTCATGGCGCGCTTCAAGCAGAGGAACATCCTCCCATTTGCCGGTCTCCTTACGCCACATCTTGACCTCTCCGCCAAACTGGTTCGGGTCCGGTACACTCAACGTACCGAGGCTGCCGTAAATTTCGACTTTCGGCAAATTGTGGGGCCACATATCAAAGCTGGTGATGATAGTAGCGGTTGCGCCTTGTGCAAAATCCAACACGCCGGTAATATGTGTCGGCACTTCCACCGGGAAAGAGATCCCTGTCCTTCCAGCGGCCGTAATGGTTCGTTCCGGGAAACTTATCTTGGCAGAACCTGTGACCCTTTTTACTGGTCCCATCAACACGATCAACGCGGTGAGAATGTAGGGCCCAACATCGAACATCGGCCCACCGCCAAATTGATAGAAAAATTCAGGGTTTGGATGCCAACTCTCCATGCCATGGCCTGCCATTTGGGCAAAAGCCGCTACCGGTTCTCCGATCAGCCCCTTGTTGATGACAGATAATGCGGTTTGAATGCCTGTCCCCAGAAAAGTATCAGGTGCACAGCCGATACGAAGGCCTTTTGCTTCAGCTAGCGCCATCAAGCCCTGTGCTTCTTCGCGGGTGATAGCCAAAGGCTTTTCATTGTATACATGTTTGCCGGCCTTGAGAACACTCTCCGCGACTATAAAGTGCGCTTTGGGAGGCGTTAGATTGATCACCAGCTCAATCTCTGAATGGGCAAGTAAATCTGCGACAGGTATTGCCAGGGCAGGATTGCCCAATTTTTCCGCTGCCTCTTGTGCCTTGGCGGTATCCATATCTGCCACAGCACTGATCTGGATGATGTCGGTAAACTGGGCTGAATGCTGGATATACTGTCCGACGATATTTCCACAGCCAATAATGCCAATTTTCATACTTTGGTTTCCTTTTTTCCCTCGATTGTGGGCAGGGAGAACCTTCTCCCTGCCCTAAAAATTAGTATTTGATCGAAATATGTTTCTCTTTTTTAGCCGATTCAAGAATGGCGTCACAAATAACAGCGTTCTTATAACCATCCTCAAAATCAGCGGCCAGAGGGGCAACCGCTTTGTCGTTCACTATGCAATCCAGCATGTGAGTCAATTCGTGCACAAACGTGTGTTCCCACCCGATGATATGACCTTGAGGCCACCAATACTCCCAGAAGGGATGATAGCTTTCAGAAACCAGCACATTGGTGAATCCCTGGGTCTCTTTGGGAGAGGCGTCTTTCCAGAACACTTCCAGCTCGTTCAAGCGCTCGAGGTTAAATTGAATAGATCCTTTGGAACCATTGATCTCAATGATCTGGTAATTTTTTCTGCCTGGGCAGAAACGCGAGGCTTCCAATGTGCCGACCGCGCCATTCTCAAACTCGACCACACTGACAAAAGCATCATCGACTGTGACTTTGCCCGTACCGCTGCCATCAGCCAGAGGACGCTCTTTGATGAAGGTCTGTGTAAGTGAAGAAACCTTGCGAGGCTCGCCCACCAGAAAACGCCCAAGATCAATGATATGAGCGCCCAGGTCACCCAAAGCTCCGCTGCCAGCCACATCTTTGTCAAAGCGCCAGGTCATAGGAAAATCTGGATCCACAATCCATTCCTGCAGATATTGCGCACGAAAATGGAATATTTCTCCCAAAGCTCCTGAGGAAATTAACTGGTAAGCCTGTCGAATCGCTGGCACAAAGCGGTAGTTGAACGCCACCATATGCTTGACGCCGGCTTTCGTTACTGCATCAAGCATGGCTTCCGCCTGTTTTGCGTTTGGCGCAAGCGGTTTTTCACAGACGATATGCTTGCCTGCTTTGGCGGCTGCAATGGTTGGTTCAACATGCATGCTGTTAGGTCCGCAATTATCAAATAACACCACGTCATCATCATTGATTAAAGTTTGCCAATCGGTGGTGAATTTCTGGTAACCGTAACGCTTTGCCGCCTCTTGTACCGCATCCGGGCTGCGGCCGGCGATGGACACCAACTTGGGAATTGCAGGCGGTGGATACACCAAATAGGGTATTTTCTTATAGCCATTGGTATGGGCTTTACCCATGAAAGCATATCCCAGCATACCAATACCGACTTCAGGCGCTTCATTTTCTGCCTTTTTGCCAGCCATCGACACGAATCCCACTTGATCTTTTTCAGTCATTTTTCATTCTCCTGCAACTGTTCATTTTTCAAAAGCAGCATCAAATGCGATGTCAGAGGGCGGAAAGTCGAGGGCTTTCACAAAAGCACACGCTTCGCGTGCGCCAAATTCACGATCCATCGCACCATCTTCCCATTCAATCGAGAGGGGACCCTGGTAGTGTATGGCATTCAACGCCCGAATGATTTCCTCAAAATTGATATTTCCTCTACCGAGAGAACGGAAATCCCAATACCGGCGGCGATCACCGAAGTTCAAATGCCCGCCAAATACCCCGGCTTCTGTGGGCTGGGCTGACCATCCAACATCTTTCATGTGAACATGGTAGATCCGCTCAGCAAATTTTGTGATGAACTTGACATAATCCACGCCTTGATAGCCCAGATGGCTGGGATCATAATTGAAGCCAAAGGCTTCTCGATAGTTCAAAGCCTGCAGGGCAAGTTCTGCCGAAGCAATATCAAAGGCAATCTCTGTTGGGTGAACTTCCAGGGCAAATTTCACCCCGACTTCATCATAAACATCCAGAATGGGGTTCCACATCTCTGCAAACAGAGCAAAGCCGGCATTGATCATCTCTGGCGAGACAGGCGGGAAAGAATATAACAAATGCCAGATGGGCGAGCCGGTGAAACCGGGCACCACTGACAGACCCATTTTGGCAGCAGCACGTGCGGTGTTCTTCATTTCTTCGGCTGCCCGTGCGCGAACACCATCTTCGTTGCCATCACCCCACACATGAGGCGGTAGAATGCTGCCGTGGCGTTCATCGATGCGATCACAAACTGCCTGTCCTACCAGGTGATTGGAGATAGCGAAGCATTGCAGCCCATATTTGTTCAGAACGTCCCATTTGGCAGAAACATATCTTTCATCTTCTAAAGCCTGCTTCACATCAAAATGGTCGCCCCAGCAGGCAATTTCAAGGCCATCATATCCAAAAGATTTCGCCTTTTGACAGACAATCTCAAAGGGAAGATCAGCCCATTGTCCAGTAAATAAAGTGACAGGTCGCGGCATAGTATAAGCTCCTTTCAAACATCGAATTAAGTGAGTTGGTTTTGGTAAATCAATCTTAACATAGATATATGTCAACACTACTTACGAAATTTCTGATTTTTCATCGTTTTTTCATTTGTTCATTGTTGGTGTAACATAATTTCTGTAAATTCAAAAATGATAGGTCAGGTATCCTTTTAGTT
>DSBE01000054.1 GCA_011053085.1 Chloroflexota bacterium | reverse complement strand
ATCCAGCGGAATGACCTTACGCTTGCCAGCCACCTCATCCAGCGGCACCGGTACCGTTTCACCGCCCTGCACACCCACCATGATCCCATAGTTTCCTTTGTGGATCAAACGGGCGGCATGCGTGCCCAGGCGCGTCGCCAGCAATCGGTCAGTCGCTGAAGGCGCGCCACCGCGCTGTAAATGGCCAAGAATAGTCAGCCGCGACTCCAACCCGGTCAGTTCCTGCAAGCGGTTGGCAAGAAACAACGTGCTGGATTGCTGGTCGGCTTCAAACGCATCCAACTCAGCCTTGATCTCATCCTTTGACCTCTTGCCATCGCTATCTGCATCATCCAGTTCTTTTTCCAATGACTTCATTTTCTTGTAATCATCGATCGACATGGCGCCTTCTGAAACCGCCACAATCGAGAAGCGTTTACCGCCGCGGCTGCGCGCCAGAATGGCTCCAGCAATGCTTTCGATATCGTAAGGAATTTCAGGAATCAAGATCACATCCGCCCCGCCGGCGATGCCGGAACCCAATGCCAGCCAGCCGGCATTATGTCCCATGATCTCCACCACAATGATGCGGTGGTGGCTGTGCGCGGTGCTGTGCAGCCGGTCAATGGCTTCGGTAGCAATACCCATGGCGGTGTCAAAACCGAAGGTCACATCTGTCATCGCCACATCGTTGTCAATCGTTTTCGGCAGGGTGACAATGTTCAACCCGCGCTGCATAAGGTGATAGGCGCTTTTCTGTGTCCCGCCGCCACCCAGACATACCAACGCATCCAGATGCAAATTTTCATAGGTGCCCACCATGACATCGGTCATATCCATGATCGTGTTGCCTACCGGCATTTTGTGGGGTTTGTCGCGGCTGGTGCCCAGGATGGTGCCTCCGATGGTCAGAATGCCTGACAGAGTGGAGGAATCTAACCGCAGCGTGCGGTTCTGCATCAACCCGCGGAATCCGTCATAAAAGCCCAGCACTTCGATATCAAATGCCTCGTTGGCTGCTTTGCCCAGCCCGCGCAAGGCAGCGTTTAATCCGGGGGTATCACCTCCGGCCGTTAGTACACCTACCAATTTCCTCATGGTCTCACTCCTACATCACTGATAATGCGCCTGTGTTTGTAAAGAGCCTGAGATTTCAGGTCCTTCTTTAAGTGTATCAGAATTTTGCTGACTCCTGTCAATGAGAGAAATTAATTTTGGCAGGCAACTATTATGAAAAAAAAACAGGGCTGACCACGAATGGCCAGCCCTTTGGGTGTGTCTATTTCAATGTGGTTTATTCGTAGAGCACTGCTTGAATTTCTGCATCGTCAATGTTACTCGCATCGTACCAGAAGAAACCGGTATCGATGGTTTCATCCACTGTCTCACCATTCAGCACTTTGACAGCAGCTTCGACACATTTGTAGCCAATGCCCACCGGGTTCTGGGTGATGGCGCCTGCTTCCAGCCCGTCACGGATAGCCTGCATCTGCTGGCTGCCCGAGTCATAGCCGATCACCACGATCTTGCCAACCAAGTCCATTTCGTTCACGGCGTTCAATACACCGATGATCGAGCCTTCGTTGGCGCCAAAGAAACCTTTCAGGTCAGGATTCGCCTGCAGGATGGCTTTTGCCAGGTCGGTGGATTTCAGATGGTCACCACCGCCATATTGGATGCTCACGATCTCGATGTCAGGATAGGTGGACTCGATGCGATTGACGAAGCCATCGCGGCGATCGATGCCGGTGCGCGAGGTCTGGTCGTGAACAATCACGGCCACTTTACCTTCGCCGCCGATCAGTTCTGCCATCTTGTCAGCTGCCAGAGCAGCCGCAGCGATATTGTCGGTAGCAGCGGTGGCGACGGGGATGTCGCTGTCCACACCAGAGTCAAACCCGATCACAGGGATACCGGCGGCCTGCGCGGCTTCCAACTGCGGGATCAAGGCGGTGGCATCCAGGGCGGCCAGACACAGCGCGTCAGGATTTTTATCCAGAGCGGTCTGCACCATTTCAACCTGTTTGTCGACCATGGCTTCAGATTCAGGACCTTCAAAGGTAATCGTCACACCATAGTCCTCAGCAGCCTGCTCAGCACCCAATCGGACTGCCTGCCAGAACTGGTGTTGGAAACCTTTCGAGATCACCGGGATATAAATCTCATCCGATGCTTCTTCCTGCTTGCAGGCTGCCAGTGCAAACACCATCACCAAAACCAGCAAGAGGATCGATACTTTAAACAACTTTTGCATTTCTTTATTCTCCTTATTTATCACTAGTGATTATTTGTTTTTTGAAATTCTGTTGAATAGAAAGTGGAAGCAGGCTACTCCACCCATTCACATACCTAATTGCGCTGACGGCGCATCACGTCAGCAAAGACCGCCAGAATAACAATAGCTCCCGTCACCACCATCTGCCACTCTTGAGGGACGGACATGATGCGCAAGCCATTGGTCAATACACTGATCACAAAAGCGCCGATCACGGTTCCTAAAATGGAACCTTCACCACCGCTCAACGACGTACCACCGATCACTACCGCAGCAATGGCATCCAATTCATACCCCGCCCCCAGGGCTGGTTGGGCAGAATTCAAACGTGCTGCAATAATGACTCCCGCCATACCGCTGAACAAACCGCACACCGCGTAGACTGCAGTTTTCCATGCGGCAACATTCACACCCGAAAGGCGGGCGGCTTCTTCATTGGAACCTATCGCAAAGGTATATCGGCCGAAAAGGGTTTTAGTCAGCAGAATATGGGCAATTACCGCCATAAACAACAGAATCATGACCGCATTGGGAATGTCGAACCCCGGAATAATTTGCCCGACTATCGAACCGGTAGCGATCTGGCGAAAGGCTGGTGTGTCATTAAAATAGATCGGCGCGACCCCTGAAATGATCAGGGATAACCCTTTGGTCGCATATAACATGCCCAGCGTGGCAATAAAGGGAGGGATCTTCATCTTAGAGACCATCAAACCGTTGACAAAACCCGCAAATGAACCCGCAAGCAAACCACCCAAAATGCCAACCGGAATGGACAGCCCCCAGTTAGTGATGAATACCGCCGTCATCACAGCCGAGAATGTCATCATAGTGCCTACCGACAGGTCAATACCGCCGGTGATAATCACAAAAGTAACCCCCAAAGCCAGTATGCCATTCACCGCTGTTGCCAACAGGATGCCGATGATATTGGAGAACTTGAAGAAGTTTTCTGAAGCGATCGAAAACACAATAAAAATCATAATCAATGCCGCAAATGACATCAATTTTCGCAGCGCGTCTGAAGTGAAGAAGTTCCGCAGGGAGAAATTTTTGATCTTATCCATTGTTCGGTTCCTTATGTTTGCAAAGCGGCTGCTGCGTTGGCATCAACCAATTCTTTCCGGTGATTGTTACGCATAGTTGCATAGGTCATAATCTTCACCTGGTCAGCCTCCTCAGCGGTCAGTTCACCCGTGATACGTCCTTCGCACATCACAACAATGCGATGGCTCATGCGCAGGATCTCTGGCAGTTCAGATGAGATCATAATAATCGACTTCCCCTGTTCTGCCAGTTCATTCAACAAATTGTAAATTTCGCTCTTCGCACCAACATCGATGCCGCGGGTGGGTTCATCGAAGATCATGATCTCTGAATCTGCAGTAAGCCATTTGCCCACCACCACCTTCTGCTGGTTGCCGCCCGAAAGAAATTTCACTTTTTGGGCGATAGATGGTGTGCGGATATCCAATTTGTCGACATACTCGAGGGCGGCTCTTCGTGTGGCATTGTCATCCACGAAACCCAATTTTTGCAGAAAGTTTGTGAAGCATGCCATAACAGTGTTGTTTTCCACATCCATACCCAGCACAACGCCATAGCGTTTGCGGTCCTCTGACAGGTACCCGATACCGTGTTTCACGGCATCCTTGGGATGGTTAATAGTCACCCTTTCGCCATGGATATAAATCTCGCCCGAATCAACGGATTCTGCGCCAAAAATTGCCCGCGCCACTTCTGTCCTGCCAGCTCCCATCAGCCCTGCGAATCCCAGGATTTCTCCGCGTTTCAAGTGAAAATTCACATCGATGATCTCTTTACCGCGGTTGAGATTTTTCACTTCAAGCACCACAGGCTGGTCGTCATTTTCTGGCACATGCGGTGAATCCTGGTAGATCGTTCGCCCCACCATCAGGTTGATGATGGTGCCGATGTCGGTGGTCGCCGTAGGCAGCGTGTCAATATAATTACCGTCACGCATCACGGTGATGCGGTCCGAGATCTTCTTCAATTCCTCCAAACGATGAGATATATAGATGATCCCAACCCCCTCATCCCGTAATTTGCGGATGATAACGAACAGGTCTTCAATCTCTGTCTCGGTCAAAGACGCTGTCGGTTCATCCATGATCAATACATCCGAATTGAACGAGATCGCCTTGGTAATTTCCACCATCTGCTGCTTGGCAACCGTCAGGTTTTCTGCTCTGGTGCGTGGATCGATGTTGAGATGCAGCAGTTTCAGCAGGCGGCGCGTCTCATTTTCTGCCCATTTCTCATCAAGGAATATGCGTGTTTTGTCGGCGCGTTCCCTGCCGATGAAGATATTCTGCGCTACCGTCAGGTGCGGCATCAGGTTCAATTCCTGGTGGATGATGCTGATCCCCAAATCCTGCGCCGCGCGCGGGTTGGGAATAGTAACCTCCTCACCATGCAGGAACATCCTTCCTTCGTTAGGATGGTAAATGCCAGCCAGACACTTCATCAATGTGGACTTACCTGCCCCATTTTCGCCAACCAGCGCGTGCACTTCACCGGCTTTGAGTTCAAACTGGCAATAATTCAATGCCCTGACCCCCGGGAATACCTTGACAATGCCCTCCATCCGTACCAAAGCATCGCTCATTGATTGCTCTCCTTCGCCGATGATTCCCCCGCATCACTGCTAAAATCCTCGATAGGTTTCACCCTGCTCGTTGTTTGATGAAACTCACTCGGCGCCAGTACCGGCAGGCTCAAAGGAGATTTGCCGTCTTTGATCTGAGCGCCACAGGAATATCGCACGATCAACGTGGATGGCAGAATCTGGGTGCGGCTGGGCATATCCAGGTTCACCATGCGGCTGAACAGCATTTCTGCAGCTGCATAACCGATTTCATAGGCTTGCTGTGTAATCACCGTAAAGAACGGGAAATAATCGCTATCAGTGGCGTAATCATCGTAGAACACAATCGACATATCTTCAGGAATGCGGATGTTCCGCCGCAGCAACTCGCGCACCACGCCCATGCCGATCATGTTATTGGCAGCGAAGATACTGGTAAACGTCAATCCTCGATCCAACAGTTGATGGGTCATGGCCGCGCCTGCGCTGGCTTTGAATTCACCATACACGATCAGGTCTTCATCGAATGGAATAGCCTGGTCTTGCAGCGCCATGCGGTACCCCAGAACGCGGTCCCGGGCGGTGGAAGCATGTAAATTACCGGAAACCATGGCGATTCTTTTATGGCCCAGCCGGACCAGATGGCGGGTTAATTGGTAAGCGCCTGAGATCGAATCACCGCGCACAAAATCAAATTTGTGCTCCAACTGACTTTCATCCAGAATTCGGTCGAGAATCACCGTCGGCACACGGTTGTGCTGCAATTTTGCCAGGTGCTTGATATCGCTGTCATGCGGTGCGATCATCACCCCATCGACCTGCTGCGAAAGCACAATATCCACCACCCGGTCCTGCTTTTTGACATCTTCATCGACATTGTAAAAGAGAATAGAGAAATTATTCTTCATGGCAGCATCTTCAGCGCCGCGTGCCACCGTTGTCCAGAATACATTGGTAATATCCGGCAGCACCAGCGCCAGGGTAAACGTGCGGTTCAAGCGTAAACCACGCGCCATGAAATGCGGTACATACCCCAGCTCTTCTATAGCATGCTCCACCTTCTCACGCGTGGCTTTGCTCACATAGTCAGAATCATTAACCACACGAGAAACCGTCACCGGCGAAACCCCCGCAAGTTTTGCAACATCCGTGATGGTGACCAAAGGTCTATTCTCCTCAACTGAAATGATTGGTATTATGAAAACGTTTACATGACAACGTTTTCATAATCATAGTATAGCCAAACTGCCCACCTCTGTCAATAGCCATGTTTTGAAAAAGTTCATGTTAACAAATTCATCAACAAAGACCGCCCTGGTTTGTGCTATAATCTTCGGAGTAGAATCCACTTGTCATTTCTGTATCACAGGGGTCAAATCTTTGCTCTCATTCTGGTTGTACCTATTTTTTTCTGGAATGCTAATCGCCAGTGGGCTGGTTGCTTTTGCGTTGCTCATTCTGCGCGCCAAACCTGCCCATTTTCGGCTGCTGACTATTCATCTTGGCCTTTGTGTTTTGTGGATCATCACCCACCTGCTGGAGGTCTTTATCCACAATGAGGAGATGCTTCGGTTGATCAACACAACTGGCAACATCACCGGGATGGCTGCCATTTCCTTTTTTCTTCTCTTCATCTACCAGTATGTAACGGGCAAGTTCAAACCCACACTTTCTTATACACTGATTGGGTTGAATGTCTTTTTTGCCATTTTGCGGATCACCAACCCCCTCCACAATATGTACCACCGCTCAATTTCATTTATTGATATCGGCCCATACAAGCAGATTTACCAGGACTATGGCGCCGGGTTTGGCATCATGGCCTGTCTCTACTGTTTGATCCTCCTTTATATCTTCTTCAACCATTCCAGCCGTAGAAATGCCTACCCCAGAATCTTTCAGCCGCAAATCAGTGTTTCTCTTTATCTGATGATGCTTTTTATAGTCTACACCTTGATCGCCGCCCTCAACCTGCATCTTTTCAACCTGCGCATATTCGGGCATCTCTGCATCCTGTCAGGGTTGTTTTTCACCGCCTACACCTATGCCAACAATCTCTTTAACATCACGCCACTGACGCGTGACGACACCTTCAATCACAATACAGACGCTATTTTGGTGTTAAGCCGTGGCGGCATCATCGTTGACCTGAATCAGCCCCTGTGTGCCTTCTTGAAAAAGAACTGGTCTGATATGGCTGGCAAGCCTTTACAAAGTGCTTATCCAGAATTGGCCCTCAAAATGGAAGAGTTGGGATTGGAACCGGACAATGACGTCGACAGCCGGCAGCGCAGTTACCGCTTTGTTTTTTATTCTGAAAACCGCGGTTTTGATACTAACATCTCCTTAACCCAACAATTCATCAAAGTGGTCATGCACGATATCACACCCCTGCTAAAGACCATGAAGAATACCAGCCAACTTGCTTCTACTGACCCATTAACCGGCGTTTACAACCGCCGCTTCAGTGAAGCCGCCATTCAGGCAAGAATGGCTGATGAAAAATTCATCCACACCAGCTATTGTTTCGTAGTATTCGATATCGATCATTTCAAAACCATCAACGACCAGTATGGACATCAGACCGGCGATGATATCCTTCGTGAAATTACTGACATCTTCCGCCGCTCGATACGTCCTTCTGATATATTCGGGCGTTATGGAGGCGATGAATTCATCATCTTCTTGCACAATGTCAATGAATCTCAGGCCTGGGTGATCCTGAACCGGGTGCATGACAGTATCAATCACCATAGGTTTCAAACGGAGAACGGCCGCAACATACAAACTACCATCAGTATGGGCGCCATTTTGGCTGCTTCTGCTGCCCAATTGGACTACCAGGATGTCTTCTTCATGGCAGACGAAGCCCTGTACCAGGCCAAAGAAAAAGGGCGCAATCAGATCTGCCTGCGCCAGCATACCTCGCTGGCCAGATAGTTCCTCCATCACATTACATTTCTGCGACGCAAGCCGCATTTTTCCCCTGCAACAGCAATCTCCCTAAACCTTCGGCAGGAGAATCTTGTATAATAACACTCAAATATACTGGTAGGTTGAGTGAGGTTTTGTATGTGTGATTACCGTTATTTTTTTCCGATCAATGTGAGTTACAGCGATATTGATGCCCAGGGGCATGTCAATAACACCCGCTACGGCACCTATATTGAAAGTGCGCGCCTGGCCTATCTTCAGCATCTTGGCCTGTGGGACGGTGAAGATTTCCAACAATTAGGTGTGATTGTGGCGGATGTTCATATCACTTACCGCCTGCCATTGTTTTATGGGCAGCAAATTGAAGTAGGTGCGCGTGTCAGCCATATCGGCAGTAAAAGCCTGAAATTTGAATTCATCATTCGCGATGCTGAATCAAAAGCCATTTGCGCCACCGGCGAAACCATCAACGTAGGTTTTGATTACACCAAAGAAGTATCTACCCCGATATCTACTCATTGGCGCAACATTATCGGCGAATTTGAGGGCCAGCCTTTTTCATGAAATTATTGACTGATCTTTCCAATACTATTCTGGAAACACCGGCATTGCTGCAAAAGAAATTCACCCAATGGCTGCACATTGACCTGACCAAAAAATCGCAGCGCAATGGCTATTTTCTCATTATTGAAATTTTCTTTGCCACCTTCCTCACCGCAGCAGCCTCCTTCAATGCCGCCTATGCCATTCGTTTGGGTGCCGGCGATGAGCAGATCTCCATCTTGACCTCGATTCCCGCTCTGATCGCCGTGATCATTGCCATCCCAGTCGGATCCTGGCTGCAGCGCACTGCCGGGAAGAAAACCCTGTTAATGCGCTCATTGGCCCTCCATCGCGCTGGTTTTGTGGTCATCGCGCTGGTGCCCTTCCTTGCTTCTCTCAACCTGAACCGGGGAACGCTGGTTGTCTGGCTGCTGATCCTCTTCACGGTGCCGGCGCAGGTGTTCAACATCGGCTTTGTCTCACTGACCGCCACCGTGATCCGGCCTGAGCAGCGGGCTGCCGTTTTTTCACTGCGCAACCAGATATTCTTTGCTGTCAACAGCGTGTGTTCATTTCTATTCGGTATGCTGCTGGATGTGATTGTATTTCCTCTCAATTACCAGATCATGTATTTCGCTTCGTTCCTGCTGTCGCTGGTCAGCATCTTTTATTTGATGAAGATCGAATTCCGTGAACGTGCGTATACATCAGACAACCCGCAAGCAGCAGAACAACCAAGAAAGAAATTGCCCGCGTTGAATGTCAAGCAGCGGGTTCTCAAATTGGTTAACGATTTTCGCGCCAGCCCCACCTTCTTACAATTTAACATAAATACCTTCCTGATGGACTTTGGCTTGTGGGCGGTTATCCCGCTTTTCACTGTCTTTTATCTCAATGAGTTAAACGCAACCGAAGGCTGGCTGGGTTTGCTGGCTGCCACCGGCAGCGTCACCACCATCATCGGATTCGGCATTGGCAAAAAATTAATTAACCGCCACGGCAGAAAAAAGGTTTTGCTTTTCACCGCACTGCTGCGCCCTTTGTTCCCGCTGGTCGTTGCTTTTTTCCCCAACCTGACCGCTATCATAATATTGAACATGGTTCTCGGTATATTAATGCCTGGTTTGGGATTAAGCCACTACAACCTGATGCTCGACGCTACCCCCGATGATCGCCGTGATGAATATACTGCCT